>JAFIGB010000474.1 GCA_020831705.1 Candidatus Sumerlaeia bacterium
GACCCCGTCGCTCCACTCGAGGAAGCGGTAGCCTGCCGCAGGCACCGCCTCGACCGGGGTGCCGTCGCTGCCGTGGTCCACCGTCTGCTCCGAGGCGCCCGTGATCGAACCGCTCGGTCCGGCCGTGTAGCTGAGTGTGTATTGCTTGATGGTGAAGCTCGCCGTCACCGACACGTTCCCGGTCACGCTCGTATCCTGGCGCGGGTTCTCGGTCGATCCGTCACTCCACTCGTCGAAGCGGTAGCCTTCCGCAGGCACGGCCTCGACCGGGGTGCCATCGTTGCCAGTTTCCACCACCTGGATCGTTGTGCCCGTGATGGATCCGCCGGCTCCGGCATTGTAGGTGAGTGTATATTCCCCCCCAAGCCCCCCCACGGCGATCAACTGCGGTACCGTGGGGAGGCCTTGGAGAACCGGATAGCCATCGCCGTCGGGCGTCACGCCATTCACCTCCACACCATTGACAACCGTGTTCCATAAATCCGTGAAATCAAAGCCTGTCATGTTGGTCGCGGCATTGATGCCCGTCATCTGGCTGGTGTTTAGTGCCGTGCCGTGGGGCGATCCCGCGCCGTCGCCGGCCGTGTCATTGTTGTAGTAGCTGTCGGTGATGGTGCCGGAGTTACTGCCAACCAGCCCACCTGTGGCACCAAAACCGCTGCCCACCCTACCGGTTGCATAACTTCGTGAAATCGTCCCACCCACAAGGTTCCCAACCAGGCCACCGCCTCCAGAAAATGTGATGACATTACCTGTTGAGTAGGAATCCGTGATGTCACCTTCGAGCATCCGACCAACAAGTCCTCCAACGAAAGAAGTGCCGTGCACGGTCCCGGAGGAGTAGGACCTTGTGATTGTTGAATGGGCATTGATGTCCCCCACCAGCCCTCCGGCAGATTGAGACCCAAGGGAATTCACGAAAATTTTCGAGAAGCTATCCGATATCTCCAACCCACCCTCAGTGACGCCCACCAGCCCACCAATCATGCTCCCACCTCCGCCAAAACTGCCCCCAGCACTGGCGCTGCCCTGAGAAGAACTATTTGTTATGGAGGTTGAATTGGCCAACCCGGCAAGCCCACCAACTCGATTGGCTGTGCCAACGCTTATGTGGACATCGGCAGACGACTTGCTGATGGTTCCCAAGTTGATGGAGCCCGTAAGACCACCAATGTTAGAACCTTTTCCCACCAGCGATCCTTTCACATGGATGGTATCGAGATTCGCTCCTTCTGCAGAGCCGCAGAGGATGCCAACAAAGCTGTCTCCGTGAACGTTCGCGCTTGATATAGTCAGATTGGAGACATTCCCGGTGATTCGCCCGAAAAATCCAACATGTGAGGCCGAACCCCTGTCGATTGTCATCCCGCTGATCGTGAAGCCACCTCCGTCAAGGGAGCCGGTGAAGGGTGTCGCCAGAGTCCCGACGGGCTCCCATCCAAGATCATCATTGGCCGCCGGACCAGCGTAGGTCTCGTAACCAACGTCGGAGGGGCCGAGGTCGTTCATCAGGATATAGTTGCCAGCCAGATTGTTGCGCATCTCGTGGAGTTGCTGCCACGTGGAAATCTCCTGCGAGAAGAGGGCCGTCACGGTGACATCTGCCGTGACGTTCATGTCCTGTCGTGTGGCGGTCAGGACCCCGTCGCTCCACTCGAAGAAGCGGTAGCCTGCCGCAGGCACCGCCTCGACCGGGGTGCCGTCGCTGCCGTGGTCCACCGTCTGCTCCGAGGCGCCCGTGATGAATCCACCGGTTCCGGTATTGTAGGTGAGTGTATATTGCTTGATGGTGAAGCTCGCCGTCACCGACACGTCCCTGGTCACGCCCGTATCCTGGCGCGGGTTGTCGGTCGAACCGTCGCTCCACTCGACGAAGCGGTAGCCGCTGGCGGGAACCGCCGTGACGGATGCACCATCGTTGCCAGTTTCCACCACCTGGATCGTTGTGCCCGTGATGGATCCGCCGGCTCCGGCATTGTAGGTGAGTGTATATTCCGCCCCAAGCCCCCCCACCGCGATCAACTGCGGTATCGTGGGGAGACCTTGGAGAACCGGATATCCATCACCGTCGGGCGTCACGCCATTCACCTCCACACCATTGACAACTGTTTTCCATGGATGCGTGAAATCAAGGCTTGTCATGTTGTCCGCGGCATTGATGCCCGTCATCTGGCTTGTGTTGAGCGACACACCGTGAAGCGATCCCGCGCCGTCGCCCGCCGTGTCATTGTTGTAGAAGCTGTTGGTGATGGTGCCGAAGCTGATGCCGACGAGTCCACCGCCGATCCCTCCTCCGGTGGTTACCGTACCGGTTGCGTAACTCCGGAAAATCGTCCCGGCTATCAACTGTCCAACCAGACCACCGGCTACATCAGGTGCGTTGATATCACCTGTTGAGTAGGAATCCGTGATCTGACCTCCTTCCATGTGACCGACAAGTCCTCCAACACGGCTGGAGCCATTCAGCGTCCCGGAAAAGTAGGACGTCGTGATTGTTGGGTTCCCACCGATGAACCACCCAACCAACCCACCGACATCATTAGCTGAATTGATCATCATCGTCGAGAAACTATCCGATATCTCCAAGCCAACTGAAGCTGTTCCCACCAGCCCACCAACAGCAGACCCACCGCTGGCGATCGTGCCTTGGGAGAAACAACTCCTTATCGAGCCTGACAGGGCCTGTCCGAAGAGCCCGCCAATTTGGAACGCACCGTTTTCGATTGTGATTTGGGAAGAACTATTCGTTGCGGAAGTTGAACTGGCATATCCAGCCAGCCCTCCGACGCGAGAGCCGAAGCCAGCGTCTATCCTGACGTCCGCGGATGAGTTGGTGATGACTCCATCAAAAATGGAACCCGTGAGGCCACCAAGGAATCCAAATGATCCTGTCAGCGTTCCTTCCACGTGAACGTTATCGAGTTCCACACTTGCTGCGCCGCCGCAGAGGATGCCAAAATGCTCTGCTCCAATAATGTCAGCGTTAAAAATATTCAGATTGGAGACATTGCCGGTGAGCTGCCCGAAAAGTCCAACATATGCGGCCGAACCCCTGTCGATTGTCAGCCCGCTGATCGTGAAACCTCCACCGTCAAGAGTTCCCGTGAAAGGTGTATCGAGAGTCCCCACGGGCTCCCATCCAAGATTGTCATTGGCCGCCGGGCCAGCGTAGGTCTCGTAACCAAGGTCGGAGGGGCCGAGGTCGTTCATCAGGATGTAGTCGGCAGCCAGATCGTTGCGCATCTCGTGGAGTTGCTGCCAGGTGGTGATCTCCTGGGCGAAGAGGGCCTTCACCGAGAGGTCCGCCCCCACCTCCACCTCCACGTTCATGTCTGTTCCGGGGTTTGCCGAGCTGCCATTACGGAAGTTGTCCAGATCGGCAGGGGTGAAGATCTGGACCTGAGAAAAAGCCGTGGAGCAGATGCAAAGGATGATGGCCGTGAGCCACTTTTGGGCGAGGAGGAGAGAGGGCATATTTCGAAAGGTGACCTTTTCGGAAATTTGCAGAGAGCTTGCACCCAATCGTGTTTGCGTCAAGCCACATTGAAGAAGACTTCCCCTTAAAAAATCGGGGGTGGCAATAACGAAATCATCGTGACATGCGGGCAATACCATGGACGAGGCAACACAAGTAAAATTTATGCTATACTGATCTTGTGATTAAGACTCAGGAAAACAGCCCCTGGTCCAACTCCGACAATCATGAATGTCTGTTGATTCCAACAATTGGACCACGAGTTTTGGACCGTAAAGTATGTTACCTGCCTCTCACTGTCTTCGAAGACCACGGACAAGCTATCTGGTGGAAACTTTCCCCCATTTCCCATCTTCCTGGGGCAGAACCGGTGCCTCCGGGGCATAAAAATACGCGCCCTCTGGGGGCGCGTAAGTCGAAGAAAATGAGTTAAATGGTGGGCGATACAGGACTCGAACCTGTGACCTCTGCCATGTCAAGGCAGCGCTCTAACCAGCTGAGCTAACCGCCCACTCAGGCGGGAGAGAGAAGGTCGTCGGAGAGGTGGCGCGTCGCAAGGGAAAAGTGCGGGAAATTAACGGAGAGTTCCGGGGTCATGGGGGATTGCTGGAGGTGTTCCGCCCTTTCAGGGCTGGAAACCTGTGGTCGGGCGTACCCCGGGCGTTGCCCGGGGCTTTCATGCGATTGCCCCTTCGGGGCGCCGGGGTAGGAGACCCTCTCAATATCGTATGAATCCACAGATTTCAGAACCTCATTTCCGTGGGGTCCGTGTATTCAGTGGACATCAGTTTGTAGTTTGGACCACGGAGCACACGGATTTCACGGAAGGGAGTTGCCTCCATTGGTGGTAATCATGTTTCCGCCATATTGATGGGTGTATATCAGGACCTCATTTCCGTGGGTTCCGTGCATTCGGTGGACATCGGTTTGAAGTATGGACCACGGAGCACACGGATTTCACGGAAGGGAGTTGGCT
>JAFIGB010000349.1 GCA_020831705.1 Candidatus Sumerlaeia bacterium
AATGCCAGCGGGAACGGAGTCAGTATCGAAACAAGCAGTTGGCGCTGGAGATGTTGCGGCGGCGTTTGGAGAGGATGAATCGCCGGGAGCGGCCGCGGGTGGCAACGAAGGTGCCGCGGCGGGTGAAGGAGAAGATTTTGACGGCGAAACGGCAGCTTGGGGAGCGGAAAAAGTTGCGGCGCAGGCCCCGGGGGGAAGAGGATTAGGGAGATTTGTGCGCCAGTTGATGAAAAGGTTTGCATCACTCCGTATCGATGGAGACGATTCCGCGTCGGCGGGGGAATCGGTCCAAACCACTGGTAAACCGCCCTCCGTCGAATGATGACGGTTTTTAAGCCGGTAGTACCGGATTGAAGAAAATAAGTCTTGCACTGAATTTGCACGACTTCCGCTTCTTCTGATTCCGGGCCGTCGGCACGATTAGATTCTCTTCGCTGGAAGGAAAAGTTTCCCATGCGCAATTCGATCCCCGAGAAGTTCCTTGGCAAGGTTCATTTCGTCCCTGCCCTCCCGGAGAAGTTGTCCGGTCTTGATGAGTTGGCAAAAAATCTTTGGTGGACATGGAATCCCCATGCCCGTGCCCTCTTTCGCCGTATTGACATTGATACCTGGATTGCCTCGAAGGGCAATGCGGTGCGGTTCCTCCGCAATGTGAGCCAAAAGGCCCTCAACGATGCGGCGGCAAACAATGAAATCCTGACCCTTTATCGGGAGGTGATGGAGTCGTTCCACACTTATCTCGATGGAGACAACAACTGGTGGAAGAAGAAGCACGGCGATCGGGCGGATGACACGCTGATTGCCTACTTCTCCATGGAGTATGGTCTCCACGAGATTCTCCAGATTTATTCCGGTGGTCTTGGTGTGCTTTCCGGGGACCACTGCAAGTCGGCCTCCGACCTGGGCATTCCCATGGTGGCGCTCGGCATGCTTTACCGTGATGGATATTTTAATCAGTTGCTCGACCAGGATGGCCAGCAGCATGCGACCTTCACCCGTCAATTGTGGGAGGAGCTTCCCGTTGAGGAGGCCCGCGACAAGAAGACAGGGAAGGAGGTAAAGGTCCACGTGGAGTTTCCCGGCCGTATTGTCACCGGCAAGGTCTGGATCATTCAGGTTGGCCGCATTCCGATCTTCATGCTCGACACGGACCTTCCGGAGAACATGGAGGCGGACCGCCAGCTTACGTCGCGTCTATACGGTGGTGACCAGGAAACCCGCATCCAGCAGGAAATCCTCCTCGGCATGGGTGGATTGAAGATCCTTCGTGCGATGCGCGAGGCGGGTTATCTTTCCATGGACCCGACGATCTACCACCTCAACGAGGGCCATGCGGCGTTCCTCAACCTGGAGCGCCTGCGTGAGTACATGCAGAACGACAATCTTTCCCTCAACGAGGCCACGGAGGTCATCCGTGCATCGTCCATCTTTACAACACACACGCCGGTTCCCGCAGGCCACGACCGTTTCCCCATCGGCCTGGTGGAGAAGTATTTCCGCGGTTACTACGAATCGATCCAGCTGAACCGCTCGGAGTTCATCGACTTTGGCTACGAGCCGATGCCCGACGGTGCCCAGCTCTTCTCGATGACGATCCTCGCCCTGCACTTCGCGAGCATGGTCAACGGCGTTTCGGAACTCCACGGCCAGGTATCGCGGAAGATGATGGCGCCGATCTGGCGCGATGTTCCCCCCTCCGAAGTCCCCATCGGCCACATCACCAACGGTGTACATACACGGACGTGGATGAGCTTCGACATGCAGAAACTGATGGACAAGTATCTCGGCCCGGAATGGCGGGAGAACATCCCCAGCATGGAGATGTGGGCCCAGGCGGTGGACAATATCCCCGATGCGGAATTGTGGGAAACAAAGAGCGAGCTCAAGCGCGCCTTTGTGCGCTTCATCCACGATCGCCTGCGGATGCAGCACGCACGTTTCGGGGAGCTCCCCGATGAAATCGAAAGCCTGGATCACATCTTCGGCGATACGGTCTTTACTGTCGGCTTTGCCCGCCGTTTCGCGACATACAAGCGTGCCACGCTGATTTTCCGCGATCTGGACCGTCTATCACGGATTATGAACAACCCCGAGCGGCCAATGCAGCTGATCTTTGCGGGCAAGGCCCACCCTGCCGACCAGCCGGGTCAGTCCTTCATTCGTCGCATCATCGAGTACTCCAAGCTGCCTGAATTCCACACCCGTCTGGTATTCCTGGAAAATTATGACATGAACATCGGTCGCCGCATGACCAGTGGCGTGGATCTTTGGCTGAACAACCCGCGTCGCCCCAACGAGGCGTCGGGTACTTCGGGAATGAAGGTCCCCCTCAATGCGGGGCTGAATTGCTCGATTCTTGACGGTTGGTGGCCCGAGGCCTACCGCGTGAACCCGCTCGTGGGCTGGGCGCTTGGTTACGAACATGAGTACGGCAACGAGGACCAGCAGGATGCCGAGGACGCGGAGCACATCTACCGCACGCTGGAGAAGGAAATCATCCCGCTATATTACGAACGCGGTGAGGATGGCATCCCGAAGGGCTGGCTGAAGCGCGTGCGCGAGGCCCTGAAAACCTGCTGTCCGATCTTCAACACCGACCGGATGGTGTCCGACTATACAGAGAAGTTCTACCTCTGGGGAAGTCGGCGCTATCATGAGATGGTGGGCGAGAACTACGCGGAGGCGCGCTCCTTTGCAAAGAGCAAGGCGGACCTCACGCGCAACTGGGGCCAGATCAGGCTCAAGGCACGCACCCTCATGGAGCTTCCCCCGGGAGCCGACGTGTATAGCACGACGGTCTCGGAGAAGATCACCCTGGAGGCGGAAGTCTTCCTCGGTGCCATCTCCCGCGACAACGTGAAGGTGGAAATCTTCCTGGAGGACCTCGGGGCAAAGAATGGTGATCTGCCAAAGGTCTATACGGTTCCCATGACCTTCGACCGCGAGGAGAAGGTCGATGGATTGGTCATGAGCATCTATACAGGAACGGTGGAGCGGGACGAATCGGGTGACTACGGCTTCACGGTCCGCGTGGTCCCCAACGAACCGAAGCTCTTCCACCCCCACGAACTGGGGCTTGTGCGCTGGGCCCAGACCTGCAAGTAGCCCGCTTCCGGCTTCATCCATCGCGTTGACATTCATGCCACGCGGGGCATCCCCCATCCGGGGACGTCCCGCGTGGTTTCTTTTTCGCCATGATGGCCTTTTGTCGTGACTTCCCCCCGGGAAGTCGGGATAACACGGGCCCCCACGGGTGGAGGACTTTCTGTCAGTCCCCCCATCCATGGGAAAACCGATTGTAATCCCGCTGATGTCCACCAACCTGCCCGAAGCCCTTCCGATTCCCCATCTTCCCCATCGGCCCCAATGGCGGGCCCTTTGGGAGGCTGCCTGGCGTATGGCACTGGAAACCCCGGGGGAGCCGGAGGAGGAGTCCTCCCTTTTCCATGCGGCCTTTCTCCCTTTCTGGCGCCGTTATGCCCAGGGAGCCCTGGGTGAACACCCCCTCGCCCCCCTTGATCGGTTTTATGCTGCAAAAGGTGGGGACGGGCTGGTTCCGGGAAGGCTCGACCCGTCGGGAAATCCCGTCGCGGAGGCCTCACCCACCGAGCGGGGGGCAAAGTCGGCCCTCAATTCCTTCCGGCCTCCCATCCTATCCTGGGTGGAGTGGGATTACCTCGAAACAACGGGGGATGATTCCCGCATTGAGAAGGTCTTCCCCATTCTGGCCGGGAACATGAACGCCTATTACAAGCGCCGCACGTTGCCGGATGGTGCTGTGTGGGCAACGCCGGCGGAAACCGCCATGGAGGATCTGCCCCGCCCGGACATGGAGCGATGCATCGACACGACCGCCCAGGCCGCCCTCGATTGTGAATTCCTCGCCATGATGGCGCTCCATCGTGATCTCCTCCCGGCAGCCGGGAAGTTCTCCGTCCGTTACCTTGAACTCAAGGAACTCATCAACCTGACCTTCTGGGACAAGATTTTGGGCGCCTACACCGATTCCGACGGGGATGGAGATTCCCTCGGGATCCTTCATTTGGGAAGCTACTGGACCGTGCTGGCGAATCTGGGAACACCCCTTCGCACCGTGGAAATGATCAACCATTTGAGTGACCTCAGCCAGTTCAGGCGCAAGGGGGGGCTTCCCTGTCTTGCTCCCTCCGTGAAGGGCTACAAGCCGTGGGGAGATGGATGGGCCGGTGGTGTGTCGCCGGCGATGACCTACATGGTCGCGCGCGCTTTGGACCGCGTGGGTGATTCGGCGCTGGCCCATGAAATTGCCTTGGCCCATATTGAGCAGGTGGGGCGGGTGTACCGGGAAACAGGGGCGTTCTGGGATCGTTACGCGCCTGATTTCCACGCACCAGCAAGGGGAGCGGCGAAGGTCACCCCGGGATGGACCGCTTTGGGCCCCGTGGCCATGGTGGTGGAGTACCTGCTGGGAATCCGTCTCAACGTCCCTGCCGGGGAAATCATCTGGCGATTATTCCTCGATGAGGATCATGGCATCGACAACCTGCGTTTTGGCGACGGTTGGGTAAGCCTTCGGGTGGCTTTTCACAAGGGCACCTGGTCGGTGGAGGCCGAATCGACCGTGGCCCTGGAGCTGATTCTGATGGGGCCGGCATCCACCAGAATTCTGGAATTGGACGGAAAAACCCCGGTATCGCTGGATTTCAGGGGGTAATGATGTCTGAATGGCATTTTTCCTTCACGCCGGGGGGAATTCTTGTTGAACGGCTGCGTGGAATGGTTAGCATGCCATGGATTGATTTTGGGACCCTGCAAATGGACCAATGCAAGCCACCCCCCACGGTGACAGGTGACAATTTGACCCCGGCAGCAAGCCAACCGTTTTGCACTTGCATCAAAGGCCGTGGACAGAGTTTGGTAAGGGTTCCCCATCGACGGCTAAGAAGATGGGAAGTGAACGAGGGAACCTCAAATATCCGACCCCTGAAAGGGTAGAGCGAAGCGAACAGATGACGGGATTCAACCCACAAAACCCAATGATCGTTCAGGGCGACATGACCGTCCTGCTCGAAACACAAAATCCCCAATATATTGAAGCGCGGGACCAGCTTGCCCGGTTTGCCGAGCTTGAAAAAAGCCCGGATTACATGCACACCTACCGGATCACGGCATTGGGGTTGTGGAATGCGGCCTCCAGCGGCATGACCTCCGATGAAATCTGCGATGCGTTGTTGAAGTTTGCCAAGTATCCCGTTCCCGACACCGTGCTTCTTCAGGTGCGGGAGCAAATTTCCCGCTACGGGGCGCTCAAACTCGTTCGGGAGGATGGTCAGCTTTTCCTTCTTGGTCCCGATTCGGTGACCATGACCCAGATTACCAAGTTCAAGCCGGTGAAGGCGCTGCTGGGTCGCCGCATCGATGAGACGCGCTACGAGATCGATGACTCCAAGCGCGGCGAGCTCAAGCAGGCCCTCATCAAGGTGAACTTCCCGGTGGAGGATCTGGCGGGCTACATTGACGGGGAGGCCCTCGACATTGAGCTTCGCGAGACGATGCTTTCTGGAAAGCAGTTCGGTCTTCGGCAATACCAGAAGGATGCCTCCGAGATTTTCTACGCCTCCGGTGGGGCGAAGGGGGGGAGCGGTACGCTGGTGCTTCCCTGCGGTGCGGGAAAGACGGTCATCGGGATCGCCACCATGGCACTGGTGGGGCAGAAGACGCTGATCCTGACGACCAACATCACGGCGCTGCGTCAGTGGAAGGACGAGATTATCGACAAGACAACGCTGACGGAGGACCAGGTGGGGGAGTACTCCGGGGAGGTGAAGATCGTCCGCCCGGTGACCCTGACGACCTACCAGTTGCTGACGTACCGGAAGAGCAAGACGGACGAATTCGTCCACATGGATCTCTTCAATGCGGAGAACTGGGGCCTGATTATCTACGACGAGGTCCACATGCTTCCCGCGCCGGTGTTCCGTTCGGTGGCGAATATCCAGGCGCGCAGGCGCCTTGGGCTGACGGCCACACTTGTCCGTGAGGATGGCATGGAGGACGATGTCTTCTCGCTGATCGGGCCGAAGAAATTTGACATGCCGTGGAAGGACCTCGAATCGCAGGGATGGATTGCGAAGGCGATCTGTATGGAGCTGCGCATTCCCCTTCCCCGCTGCATGAAGCAGGAATTCGCGGCAAGCGAGTTGCGCGACCAGTTCCGCATTGCATCGGAAAACCCCTTCAAGATCGACGTGATTCATTATCTGGTCGAGGAACACAGCGACGACAATATCCTGATCATCGGTCAATACATCGACCAGCTGGAAATGATCAGCCGGGAATTCAATGCGCCGATCATTACCGGGAAGACACCCAACAAGGAACGCCAGGCGATATACGGGGCGTTCAAGCGGAAGGAATACAAGATCATCATCGTCTCGAAGGTGGCAAACTTCGCCATCGACCTTCCCGATGCAAACGTGGCGATTCAGGTAAGTGGTACCTTCGGCTCGCGCCAGGAGGAAGCCCAGCGCCTCGGTCGTGTCCTGCGTCCCAAGGGTGAGGGCATCGAGAATGTGGCGCACTTCTACAGCGTGACGACGAAGGACACCATGGAACAGGACTGCGCTCAGGCACGCCAGCGATTCCTGACCGAACAGGGGTACACCTACAAGATCGCCTTCCCCGAGTTCGATGCCGATGCAGAACAACGGGCCACTGATATCTGGGCGGAAATTACCGCCCGCAGGGAACAACGCGCGCGGCTTAAAGAGGCCGGCAACGAAGTCGAGGAAGAGGAGGAGGAAAGAGCACCCGCCTGAATATTTCCACGACTGACGGGTTTCAAGGCAGGATGTGGAACCCCAACCCTGGAGCATCGAACTAGACGACCGCATACCCGACATGAAACTAAAAAGTATCCTAAAAACACTTCCCGTCAAGCACCTGGAGGAAATCCAGAATCATTGGAATATTTCCCCCGCAGACCTTTCCGCAGCGGAAAGCGAGGAAGACAAAAAGCAGGTCCTCATTGGCAATCTCTACCAGCGGCTGCAGAACCGTTCGCTTTGGGAGAAGGCCACTGCCGACTTGACCAAGGAGGAGCAAAGCCTCGTCAACTTCCTGGCCATCCATGGTGGTGACCTCGAACGTGGGGAGCTGGCCAGACGGTTTTGCCGTGGTGATGAGAAGGAGCTCGATGGGATCGTCCATTCCCTTTCGAAGCGGGGCATTGTCTTCTATGACGAGGTTCCCGATGTCTCCAAGCCGCTGGTTCTTGCGGGCATCCCCGAGCCGTTCCTGCGCTATATAGACCTGCCCTCCTTCTGGGAGGGATATCTCGGGAACTTTCTCAAGGAACACTCCAACAACGAACTCAAGCACATCGTCACCCAGGGCCTTCGGCTTCAGCCCGAAAGCGCGTGCAAGAACTACCTGATCTGGTTGATCCGCAAGCACCTTCTCGACCCCAAGTTTCTCCGTCGCTATATGGAGGGACTTCCTCCCGGGCCGGCGCAGGTGGTGGAACTCCTCCTGGAGCGCAAGGGTGTCTGTGTCTATCGCGATTTGCTGGAATTGAATGTCCAGCGGCGTTACGACCATTCCCGCGGGGATGCGATCCACTGGCTGCTCAACACCAGCGGGGTCCTGTTCACCGCCATACCCGGGGGGAACAAGTACAGCAACCTGCTGATGATCCCCCGCGACATTACCTACATCGTACAGAACCATTATCAACCCGACGACAGAAGCTTCCAGGAGCTGGATTCCGTGACCCTCGTGAAGAAGGAAAACAAGCCGTCGGTGGTGTCGGATAACAGCAATACGATCCTGCGCGACCTGGTGGTGCTGTGTAACTTTATAGACAGATATCCGGTGAAGGTCCTGGCAACCGGCGGTGTTGGCAAGAACGACCTGAAGAAGGTCTTCCCCCAGCTCAGTCGCCACAAGACACTGAAATACGCCGAATTCCTGTCGCTCTTCGCCATCCAGAAGAAGTTCCTCATTTCCACGGGCGACACCTACCGGATTTCCAACTCCTTCTTCAGCTGGCTGGACAACTCCCAGGCCGCATACGCCGACCTGATTTCCTGGTGGTTGCGGACGACGGCGTGGAACGAGGAGTTCATCGAGGGCAACACGGTTCATATCGAGCCGAAGCCCCAGGGATTGGCCTCCATCGTTTCCTTCCGCCGCACGGTTATCGAGGCACTCAATGAAATGCCCCGGAACCACTGGTGCCTGTTCAGCGGGTTCCTTGAGGAGGTCCTGCCGGTGGTGGAGCAGGAGGTTCCCGGCCGCAGCGAACCCCTCGCCTACGACAAGCATTCGCGTAGCAACGCCCTTGTGGTGTAATCCATCCTGGCCGAATGCCTCCACTGGCTTGGCATCATCCAGATTGGCCTGCAGAATGAGAAGGACGCCGAGGTGCTCGGCATGCGCCAGGGGGACGGGAAAACCCTCAAGGCCAGGGGGGGGAGCCGTGGGCGCCCCCGCAAGCAGCAGGAGGTGTCCTTCACGTTCCGCTTCACCGACCTGGGCCGGTTTGTCTTCGTCCATCACCCCGAGCACTGGGGGGAATTGTTCCGCGCCCAGAACGAGGACCAGTTGATGCCGATGAAGTTCGACGAGGAACATGTCATCATCCAGCAAACACACGAGGTCATCGTTCCGCCGGACTTGAAGTTGCGCACGTTCTACCACCTCAACGAGATTGCGGAAATTCGGTCCCTCGATGTCATGTCGATCCTGCATGTCAGCCGTGAAAGCCTGCGCGACGGCCTGGATCGCGGCCTTCGGGGCGAGGAAATCATGGATTTCCTCCAGCGCACCTCCCGCACCCCCCTTCCCGATTCGCTGGTTGTCCTCGTGAAGGAATGCGCCGACAAGCACGGCGAGGTGAACATGGGCTTCGCCGGTGGGTATATCGTTATAGACGATCCCGACCTGCTGGACCAGATTCGCCTGAACCGCCGCATCGCCCCGGCAATCAAGGATATCATCGAGAACCGGATTGTCATCCTCAATACCGATGTCGACGTGAAGCGCCTGGCGCGGGAGCTCCAGAAGATCGGCTTCATGCCGCGACTGGCGAGCGAACATGTCGTGATGAAGGACGACGACCAGTTCCATCTTTCCCTCCAGCGCGAGGACATGTACACGCTCATCGCCGCCGTGAAGTACGCCA
>JAFIGB010000364.1 GCA_020831705.1 Candidatus Sumerlaeia bacterium
ATTCCATGCGGCCCTGGAACCAGCCGACGATGGCCTGCTCCTCCAGGCGCCGTGCAAGCGTGGCCAGATATTCATCCCGCTCAAGCCGCTCATAGTCCAACCCGGCTTCCTCCAGGGCGTGCTGCATCTCCTCCTCGGAGAAGGCGGGGCCGTACTGGGCATGTGCCATTTCGTGGCGTGTATAGCCGGGATCAAGATCGCGGCTTCCCATGAGCGCGGCACCCAGTGCGCCCCCCGCATCCCCCGCGGCAGGTTGCACCCAGATGTTCTCAAAGGGACCATGCTCCAGAATGTGGCTGTTGGCGACGCAATTGAGGGCGACGCCTCCGGCAAGGACGAGATTGCGGCTGGGGAAGCTTTCATGGGCACGTCGGGCAAGGCGTAACATCGCCTCGTTGATGAACTCCTGGAGGCTTCGTGCCAAGTCCTTGTGGAACTGCTCGATGGGCTCGTCCTCGCTGGTGCGGGCGGGGCGGCCAAAAAGCGCGGCGAGGTGGTCGGTGGGCATGTATAGACTGCGATGGTAGCGGAAGTATTCCATGCGCATGCGGAAACTGCCGTCCTCGCGCAGGTCCACCAGCTCATGGAATTTGTCGACCATCGTCGGCTCGCCGTAGGGGGCAAGACCCATGACCTTGTATTCCGCGCTGTTGACCCGAAAACCCAGGTAGGCGGTGAGCGTGCTATACAAAAGGCCGAGGCTGTGAGGGAAGCGAATCTCCTGCGTCAGGGCGAAGTCATTCCCCTTCCCGTAGCCGACCGTCGTGGAACTCCATTCGCCCACGCCGTCGGTGGTGACAATGCACGCCTCCTCGAAGGGGCTGGGGAGGAAGGCACTGGCGCCGTGGCTTTCGTGGTGGGTGACATAACGCACCGGTGTCCTGAATCCCCCCGCCTTGGCAAGCTCGTAGGGAATCCAGAACTTGTCGCCGAGCCAAAGGGGTGTGCTTTCCAGGAAGACGTTGATGCTCCGTGGCCATTCGGCCAGGTGCGTCATCAACATGCGGTCGAGAAACTTCACGAAGGGCTTTTCATAGAAGACCACCGCCGAAAGATCGGTGCGGTCAATTCCGGCCTCCTTCAGGCAATACTCGATTGCCCGGTGGGGAAAGGCGGGATCGTGGCGAATGCGGGTGAACCGTTCCTCCTGGGCTGCAGCCACGATCTCCCCACCGCGAACGAGTGCCGCGGCGGAATCGTGATACAGGCAGGATATACCCAGAATATACAATGTCACTCGCCTTTCCGGCAGGAATTAAAAGGGACGCTCCGGGCGTGGGCGCGTCGGATCCAGACGGACCCAGTACGACGGTTGCTCCGGATCGGGAGCCTTCTCCAGCACGTCCCCCTTCGCAAGGCGTATGACCAGCGAATAGGGACCGACAAGGAGATAATAAAAAAGGACGCAAAGGATGAAGGCCAGGACCCTGGCGATGAACTTCAGGACACGGAGCGCGCCCGCCTTGAATGCCTTGAAAAACCTGTTCATTGGGAAGCACCTCCATTGCGGGGGGCAGGAAAAGTGGAGATGTCCATGGAGGCCAGCGTTGTATAGACCTCGCGGGCGAGGAGTTCATTGCCCCGGGGGGTGAGGTGCACCCAGTCCACCCAAAGGTCGCCCGGTGCGGCACCTTCCAACATGGCGTTGCCAAGGACTTCCGGAGCATCCACGCCCCTGACGTGGGGGAATTCCGCGACGGCCTCCCGCACCGCCTCGCGATAGACACGGGCGATGGGGTAGCGCGCCTCGCTGTATAGATCGGCTTCGGGGTTAAGGGCGGGGACGATGAAAACCACCGCCGCCCCGTTTTCATCACCCCAGGCGACAAACTCGCGCAGGACTTCACGAAAGCGGGGGAGGGGTACACGCCGCGGCAATTCCGCCGCTTCCTCGGTGAAGTATCCCTTTTCGAGATACACCTCCTCGACCAGTGTGTTTTCGGCGCTCTTCCGTGCCCAGTACCTGCCGCGATTCCAGCGCCACAGGCCACTGAATTGGAAGGACGATCTTGCGGCGGCCATGTCGGGTCCGAAGAAATCGCGCTCCACGGCCTCGATGTCGGTCATCGAGGTGTCCTCGTGGAAAATCTGGTAATCGTTCCATGCCCCAACACCGACAACAATGGCGCTGGCACCGTAGCGTTCCCCATGAATTTTCAGGTTGGCCAGAGCGCCCTCGCTGCTGAAGGCAACCACGCCCATGTTCACCACATCGGGAAGGGGGCGATTCTCCCCATGGCCGTCCCGCAGGAGGGTCTCCAGTTGGGCGGGCCAGGGTTGGGTGTCATCGCCGGAAAAGAGACCAAAAACGGTGGAGTCACCCAGCGCAAGGACGCGGAAGCCGTCGGGATCAAGAGGCGTGACCTCCCGGGATCGGAAGCCGTCGAGATTGATGGTCGCCTCGTAGTCAGCATGAAATCCGGGACTGATGCGATAAAGCACTCCCGGGGCTGGTTCAATGACACGAAGCCATGTTTCCTCGCGGGGTTTGGGAACCCAAAGCAGGAGCACCTCGACGAAAAGGAGAAGGAAAAAACCTGCCAGCAATGCGGCCCCGCCAAGGCGCAGGGGTGATGTCCGATGTGCCCGGACGAAGGGTACGGGTCTCTCAAGGGCGACGATCTCTTCAATGGGAGAGGAGGGAGCGCCTTGGGTTGGAGTCATAAGAATCGGAACGGTTGGAACCTGGCAGGGAAAAGTGTTGGGGAGGAAGGTCCGTTAAAGACCCTGAATCAACCTCGAAGTTGGGTACGCACCCCCCTCTCAGGTGTCAACGGCAGTGTGTCCAAGTCGCCCCGCCCTTCGAATACCACCCAGGATCAAACCGATTCCCACCACCCACACCATCCCAAGCCCGAGGAGGTAAATGCGCAGCCTCCAAATGACCGATCCGGCGGGAGGTTCCATCCCATCCGGCGTGAATTGTACCCCCCGGGCCACCGGTTCGCCAAACAGGAGGTAACGGAGGACCACGGTGGGGGAGCGGTTGCGTCGGTGAAACTCAAAGAGGCGTTCGTCCTCAATCACCACCCACACCTCCGAATCGGTAAAGTGCGTTAAATCTTCCACGGTGAGATTCAGTCCGTCCGCCAGATCGGGGTCATTGTCGAATTCGGCAGGGGGAATGATCGGTTGCGCCGTGATGGTTTCCGGTTCCGCGAGAACAAGATCGGTCACTCCGAGCGGCTCCCCTTCTTCATCGAACCACTTCAGGTTTCCGCTTTTGTCCACCACGATCCAGCGCTCCCGTGTTGGATCCCAATATTCGTTCACGGTATGGGTAGACATCCACACCGTGCGGAGGACGTGCCCATCCTCCGCAGCAAAGGTCTGGGCAACCTTGGCATATTCGGAGCACACACCCGGCACCGAGGATGGGGGGGAATCCCGGGGAGGAGGAGCATCAAGGCTTCCCGCATCGGTATGATGCATGATTCGACGAACCTCCCGGGCGAGCATCCCAACCTCAAGGCGCTCCGGGGCGATGGTTTCCGTTGTTGGTGGAGCATTGAAGGCTTCCGGGTCGTCGAGGGTTTCGAGTTCGACGAGCGGGAAGACCTGGCCCCGCCGCAGGTCCAGAACCCCGAATCCGATCAGGGCGGTCCCCAGCACGGTGATCAACGATCCCGCAAGCATCAGTGTCCACGGCGCGACCCTACTCATGATTCAATCCCAAGGCAGACTCCACCTCTTTCGGGGTTGGTGTCTTGAGCATGACGACCTCCCGTTGGGAGCGGAACCAGGTCATTTGGCGTTTGGCGTATTGGCGGGTGGCGGTTTTGATCTTTTCCCGGGCCTGCTCCATCGTTAATTCGCCCTGAATCACACGAAACAATTCCCGGTAACCGAGGGCCTTTTTGGCGGGGGCATGGTCGGGGAGGTTCATGCCGTGGAGCTTTGTGGCCTCCTGCATCCAGCCATTTTCCAGCATTTCATCCACGCGGGTTTCAATGCGCCGGTGAAGCTCGTCGCGTTCGTGGGTCATGACAACGAGGGGAAGGAGGTCCTTGAGGGAAGCGCGCCGTTGTTAGTCCTCGGCGTACCAATCGGAAAGTGGCCGCCCCGTGAGTTGATAGACTTCAATCGCCCGGAGGACACGAACATGATCCCGCGGGGAAAGGCGCTCATGAAGGACGGGATCAAAGTCTTTAAGTTTACGATGAAGGGCATTCGGGCCCTCCCGGTGAAGCACCTCCCGAAGCTCCCTGCGGATGGTCTCGTCCCGCCCCGGCCCATCAATAAGGCCCTCCCGAAGGGCCTGAATCCACAAACCGGTGCCACCGACAATGAGGGATCGACGACCGTATTCCTGCCATTGTTGGTTGGCTACCTGCCGTGCTTCCACAACGAATCGGGCGGCGTGGTAATCCTCGCCCGGTTCTGCCACGCCAAGAAGGAAGTGGGGGACATTTTGGCGCTCACTGATTGGAATGAGCCCGGTGCCGACCTCCATGCCGCGATAAACCTGCATGCTGTCGGCGGAGATGACCGCCAACCCGTGTTTTTTTGCGATTTCCACGGCCATGGCGCTTTTTCCACTCGCCGTCGGGCCACCCAGAATGCCGACCATTGGCCTGTTGTTTTGATTCTTCATTTGCAGGTTGCCCGGCTCTTGCTTGAGAGGATAAAGCGTATCGCCCCTTGGGAGGCACCTAACAGTCCCCCGGCATGAAGGGCAATGCGCAACCCCATGAAGGAAGGTGACAATTCCTTGGTTCGTTCCCTGTTCGCCGCCATCGCGGCCACCCTGAC
>JAFIGB010000365.1 GCA_020831705.1 Candidatus Sumerlaeia bacterium
CAATATGCCAAGGTCATGGGAGAGGCCATGTCGGGCAATCCAAGCATTTCGGAGTTTAATCCGATCGCCGCGACCCAGTTTGGTCAGTTCATGGGAGAACGCACGCCGGCCAACCCAAATTATCCGGAAACCGCCGTTTCGTGGGATGAGGCGATGGAGTTTTGCCAACGATTGAGCGAGCAGGAGGGGGTCCAATACACCCTTCCCACGGAGGCCCAGTGGGAATACGCCTGTCGGGCGGGAACAACAACGGAATATTCGTTCGGTGATACGTGGGACGCGGCAGCCTCCAGAAGAGCAAACCCCTGGGGGCTCTACGACATGCACGGTAACGTTTCGGAGTGGACATCGAGTTGGTATGGGGCCTACCCCGGCGGCAGCGTGAATGATTATTCCGGTCCGCAACAGGGTACGAAACGCGTGATCCGCGGTGGTTCGTGGTACACTACTGCACCGTGGTTGCGCTCCGCCCACCGCGAGGGAAGCTCATCAGTCCACTGGAGCACCACCAGGGGCTTCCGGGTTATCCTCGCAGTCCAGTAGTTGGCCATGAAAGCAATGGAGGGCGCTCATCCCGCTCGCAGAAACATCAGCCCGGCGGGCAGGGATGCCCGCAGTCCCCTCTTGATGCTCGTCACATGAAAATCTCTCAATCGGCCCGGTAGGGATCCAACACACAATCCTACATCCCTTCCACCCGTCACCCCATTCCACACGCCCGTTCGGCGATGGGCGTTCCCGGGGGGGGCGGGGAAAATTGGGGGGTCCTGCCATCTCCCCCTTGCAACACAGGGCATTTTCCCTCAGCTTATCCATGGACGCGATATTTGGTAAGCGCCGGTGAAAGGATTTTAACCCATGATTGACAAAAAGCTGGAAGATGCAATCAACGAGCAAATAGTCTATGAACTTTACTCATCGAACACATATCTGTCGGTTGCCTCCTTTATGGAGGAGCAGGGCCTGAAGGTTCTCAATGCCCATTTCCTCAAGCAGTCTGAAGAGGAGCGTGATCATGCGATGAAATTCATCGGGTACCTTCAGGAGGTAAATGGTGCGGTGCGAATCGGTGCCATTCCCGAACCCCCCCAGTCCTTCAAGTCGGTTGAGGATGCGGTGGCCAAGTCCCTCAAGCAGGAGGAGGAGGTCACCCGGCGCATCAACAACCTCATGTCGATGGCCCATGACCAAAAGGATTACGCCACGGCGTCGTTCCTGAAGTGGTTTGTGGATGAGCAGGTGGAGGAACAGGCCAGCATGAACGACCTGCTGTTGATGGTCCGCCATGCCGGTCCCCATCTCCTCCTCGTCGAGGACCGCCTTCTCAAGCAGGGCGTGAAGCTGGCGACCCCTGGTGAGGCAGGGGCTTGAAATGACGTAAAAGTGGCGCGATTCTCCCAATCTTCCGCCGGTGGAATGGTTGGACCGGGAAAAACGTCCTTGCGCCCGCCTGCAATTCCCTTGGCACCATGGGTCAGCATGGTTAGCCAATAGGGTCTGTCTGGGTGACACCAACGCTGTAGCCAACCGGGGAACCGTTTCAGAATGATCGATCAGGACTTGGAAAGACGATACACCGACTGCTCAGAGTTGGTCGAAGCATGGAAGCTCATGCTGGATATGATCAATCAGGCGGTGAAGCACCCCGATGCGATTGACCCTCAGGCTGAGGAACAATTCCTCCGTGCCAAGGCTCGCATTGCCATGCTTCACGACTCCTTTATGGATTCATTGAGGCACGATAAGCCCATTGGCACCAACATGATTGAGATTGTCAACCGCTCGATCACTCTGCGATTGATGACCCGGATTTCCGAGGCGGAGAGCAAAAAGCTCGAGATCGAGTGGCACGAGGTGTTCCTCCTTCTGAACGAAACGGTCAGCACGCTGAATGAAAAGCGGGCCGAGCTTGCTGAAATCAACGAATACGTCTTCAGGATGGGCAAGGTCATCGACCGCATGAAGACGAACTTCAAGTCCTTCCTGCGTTCGATTTACTTCAAGCTCATCGTTGCCTCAGCCGTTGCCTGCGTCATTATTTTTGGTGTTCCCGCTGCCGGAATCTACGATTGGGACAACCTGCGCGATATTCGCCCCCTTCAACCCGTCATCTCGGGAACCTTCTGGATGGGTCGTGCCGTGGGCCTCACAACCCCTTATTTCACCCTTCAGGAATTTTCCGGCCGTGCATTTCGCGAGCCCGTGGGCGGTCTGAGCCATTTCAATCATACCACGGATAAACCGAAGGCCGATGCGGCCCGGGATATTGCGGATGTCATGATGGCGCGGGTTCGCGACAGCGATGCGAGGACAACCGTCCGCGAGCATTTCGAAACGGCTGATAACTACGAAGCCTTCCGCATTGTCACCGATGGCGAGCGCGACACCGCCTACCTTTACCTCTTCTGGTTCCGCCGTGTGAACCAGGCCGGGCGTGTCACCACACTCCTCGCCCCCCACACTGGCGACTTGGACTCCGATTTCCAGGTCACCCAGAAGGCCAATGTGGTTGCCGTCCTCTTCGCCAGAAACCAGGATTTTGCCCGTCGTATTCAGGAAAACCGAATCGACATTATGGCACCATGATGTTGCGCCATGGCGGTTGAGGATTCGGGCACACTCAGGGACTGGCTCCGCCTGCTGGGCTCGGGCCTGAAGCCCGCCACGATTACCTCCCTTTCCCGCCACCTCCAGCACCCCTCACAAATTCTCGAAGCATCCGATGGCGAACTGGCCTCCGGGCACGGTCTGGATTCCGCAGACATCGCCCGCCTTCGCCGTCAGCCCTCCTCCCGGCAGGTGGACAACCAGCTTCGACTCGCCGAACGCCACGGCATGAAGTTGCTCCCCCTCGCCGACCCCCAATATCCCCGAAATCTGTTTCATATGCGCGTTCCGCCGCCGGCGATTTTCGTGAAGGGGTCGCTGGAGGATTACGATTCCCTGTCGATCGGCATCGTTGGGCCCCGTCATGCAACCGCCTACGGCCTTGAAGTCACCACCGCATTTGTCCGCGACATGGCCCCCTCCTTCACCATTGTCAGTGGCGCCGCCATCGGTATAGACAGCCGCGCCCACGACACCGCCCTGCGCCATGGTGGGCGGACGCTCGCTGTCCTTGGATGCGGGATCGATGTCGATTACCCCGCCCAGAATCGCCGTCTCCGTGAACGCATCCCCGCCGAGGGGGGAGCACTTGTGAGCACCTTCCTCCCAGGCACCCAACCCCTTCGGGGCAATTTCCCGGCTAGGAACTTCATCCTCGCCGGGCTTTCCCTCGCCGTGGTTGTTACGGAGGCCTCCGCACGGAGCGGCGCCCTCGTGACGGCCCGGGCGGCGGGGGAGGAGGGACGTCCCGTTTACGCCGTCCCCGGTGACATCAATCGCGTCAACAGCGCAGGAAGCAACGCCCTCCTCCGCGACGGAGCCATCGCCCTGAGTTCCGTCAGTGACTTGATCGGTGATCTGGAGCCCCTTCTTGCCGGGGAACTGGAGACACTGATGGAGCGCCGTCGGCTGGGAATTGGGGGGGATGCTGCTGCTGGTGGTGGGGGGGATGGTATAAGCGCCAACCAGCCTGCCACGACACAGGAGGTCCTCCTTTTGGAGGCGATCCGTCATAACTCCATCAGCCACGATGATCTGCTCGAAAAATTCGTCCCCGACACCATGTCGCTGGGGGATCTGTCCACAGCGCTGCTCATGCTGGAAATGGACGGACGCATCCACCAGCGACCCGGCCGCATCTATACAGCAGCGGTGTAGAAATACAGCTTTCTATCAACCACCCGAGAGGGCGCGGGTCGTCGTTGCGACCACAAGCAGTGCCAGCGGTGTTCCCAGCGTGCTGCCAAGGATTGCCATGACAAGACCAAGGGGCGCGAGGGACTGGTTGAACGACGCAGCCACGACCGGCGCCGATGCCGTACCGCCAATGTTGGCCATGGAGCTTGCCGCTGCCAGCACCATCGGAGCGCGCAACAGTCGCAACCCAATGTATAGAAAGCATATATGGGTTCCGATCATCACGGCACCGATTCCAAAGTAGAGCGGCACCTCAAGGATGGCACGGAAGTTTGCCTGGGCTCCGAAGCCCGTCAGCAGGAGGTACAGCCCCACGTAGCCAATGCTGGAGGCCCCGCGGAACTCCAGCTGGCGTGCGGGTGTGAGGCTCAACAGCAGACCCACAACGGTCAGGAGCAGAATCCCCCAACCGTAGGCATTCACGACGCTCGTAATCGCCGTCAGTTGCAGGACTTCATGGAGGAAGTGGTAAAGGGGCTGGGCCAGAAATAGACAAAGCTGACTGACCACGAAGGCCAGGGCGATCATGATGGCAATATCGGCAACCGAGGGGGCCTGGGCCTTTTGTTCCTTCTCGCGCGTCAGCTTCGCGGCCATCTCCTCGATGGCGCTGCTGTCTGCCTTGTGATAGGCGTCCACGCGTTTTTGATAGACGGAAAGTGCGATCAAAATACCGAGCCATGAATAGGCAAGGGCTGTATCGACAACAATCATCGGCCCCAGAATCGAGGGGGGAGTCTGGATGGAACCCACCACCGCCATCATGTTTGCCGAGCCGCCAATCCACGATCCGGAAAGGGAGGTGACACCCTTCCAGGTATCCTCCGGCAGGGAATCACCAAACATGGTGTTAAAGAGCGCGAAGGAAAGAATGGCACCCACAACGATGCCAGTAGTGGCGAACGCCATCATGAGGAGTGCCTTCCCGCCAAGCCGCGCCAGCCCCCGCAAGTCGGAGGGAATGAGCAGCAGCACAAGGACTGCGGGAAGCAGCACCGTCAGGTTGAAGGGACTGTAAAGGGGGGACGAATCGGGGGTGATGCCGATCGTCGTCATCGTCATCGGA
>JAFIGB010000366.1 GCA_020831705.1 Candidatus Sumerlaeia bacterium
GCCGATGACATTGCCAACCGGGCCGGCAATGACCGCCATCAGTGTGATACCCATCCCGAGGAAGGCACCCAGAAGGATGTCCTTGCCGAAGATGTTTCCGAAGAGACGAAGTGCGAGGGAAAGGGGCTTGGCGATGAAGTCGGAGATGAGTTCCAGAAGGAGGAACAGGGGGGACAATGCCCAGCCAACCACATCCTTCGGGCTACCCATGAGGTGATGGATATACGTGAGAGGGCCGAGTCTCGTCCATGCGGTAAACTGCACCACAAGAAACGTACAGAGCGCGAAGCTCATCGTGATAATAATCGAGGCCGAAGGGGCACGCATCGTGGGAATCATGCCCATGAAGTTACAGATCAGGATCAGGCAGAAGAGTGTCGCAATGTAGGGCATGTAGCGACGGCCATTTTCCTCGCCCAACAGGCCCTTGCAAAACTGGTCGAAGGCGCCGGTGACCATTTCGGCAAACATCTGGAAGCGGCCCGGCTTGCGCATGGCCTCGCGGGAGCGGGAACGAATGGGAGCAGCCGCAATGATGAAGATCGCCATCAGAACGAAGAAGGCAATGCCGAGGTAGAAGTGGTTCTCCCAGGGAGCGTATCCCACCAGGGGGAGCTCCTTCTTCAGGGTTCCTGCGTGAAGGAACTGGGCCGGGGTTGGGGATTGCCCCTCCACCGCCACCCAATTGCCGTCCGCATCCCGCTCAACCCAGGTCTCTACTGCCTTGGGAGCGGTGCCGGGATTGGCTTCCTTGAAATCATTGATGAGCTGCTTTTGTTCCGCCTTGTACCACATCATAATGAGGTGGGGCGGTTCGGGTGGGTGGGTGATATAGCGCCCGGCTTCCACCGGTGTACCCTGATCGTAACTGTCAGCCATAAGTCTCGCTCACCGTTGCCGCTTTAGCGGCGTTTTTTTTGAAGAGGGGCGAATTCGCAACCATGTAAAGGAACATCACCGCGAAGAAAGTATTCAGACCGGCAATCAGGGTGGCAACCGAGATGAGTCCCTGAATACCGAGTACCAAAAACAGCAGGAGCAACATCGGCTTGGCCATCAAGCCCCCAACAATAAGGAGGGGACGCTTTTCCCCCAGACCGATGAAAATCGTGGCGAGGGCAGCCCAATTTGCCAGTGCCAACGAGGAAATCAAAAAGTAGGACAAGGCCCAATCGAGGGAAAAGAAAAGCGCGGTCACCGAGCAGACAATTCCGGCGGCACCGGAGAGCATGAAGATTTTTTTGAGGTCTTCCTTGCCCAAGCTTCTTTTCCAAACCTTTGGTGGTGGTTAAATTATTTCCGCTGGGAGCGATTCATCACGCGAACCAGTCGGATACATTCACGGACGCCTGCAACCAAACCCAGAACCAAACCGACGAACATCAGCCACGGCAGGTCCCACAGACGACCCAAAAAACGGCCCAGCAGCACTCCAACAACGGGGAAAACCACCAGAACCATCGGGATGGCGAACGCGATACCTTCCATCCTGAAAGCTTCGCCACGCTTCCGCCATTTATTGTCTTTATCCATGGCGGCTTCGTTTCCCTTCAGTACCGCCGGGCGTGCGCCGTGGCGCTTGCCCCCATCGCGGAACCGCGGGGAGTGGTAGGAGTTTAGGGGCGTCGGACTCAAGGGAAAAGACCCGAGATTGTGAAAAATTTCTCAAACATTTGCCCCGTCCAATTACCCCGTCTCTTCACCCGTCAGCACACGACACGAATTTGGACTCAAAACCTCCAATAAATCGCTCCACCCGGGAAACCACCCCCCGGGAACCGCCCAATGGTCCATTTGGACCGCATCCAACTTTTCAAGGGGCACTCAGACTTCGTGGTGTTTCTTGAAGAAGTCCAAACCGGGCTTGAAGACCACCTTGTTTTCCTTCACGAGGAGCTCCTCATTCATGTAAAGCTGGACCGCCTTGGAAAGCACCCGAGCCTCCAGAGCCTGGCCGTTGGTCTTCACCTGGTCCAGGGAATCGACCCCCACATTGATGTGGAAGACGTCCTGAAGGATGATTGGACCCTCGTCCAGCCCCTCGGTGACAAAATGGGCCGTGCACCCGGCAACCCGCCGTCCCTCGTCGAAGGCCTGCTTGTAGGCATGCGGCCCCGGGTAATAGGGCAGGAGCGAGGGGTGGATGTTGATGATCTTTGATGGCCAGGCCTGGACAAATTCGGGGGGGAGGATCTGCATGTAGCGAGCAAGCACCACCAGGTCGGGCTTGAGCTCATTCAACCGCTGCATGATTTCGCGGTCCCGTTCCTTGCGGTCGGGATTGGAAAAATGCTCGAAGGGAAGACCTGCCTCCCTGGCGATCGGCTCCAGATCCGGGTGATTGGAAAGGACGGCGAGAATTCGACCGGGGATGGCACCGCTGTTGATGTCAGTGATGAGCTGCTTCAGGCAATGGGGCTCCTTGGTGACCATGAGGACGCAGGACCGTTCCCGCGTCTTGTTCAGCAGGCGAATCTTGATCTCCATGCGGATTTCGTCCCCAAGGGCATTCGTCCCGCTGATCAATTCATCGAGCGAAAGGGTCAATTCGCCCAGGTCAACGAGCATGTTCATGATGAACATGCCATGGACAACCATCTGCTCAATGTCCTCGATATTGACATTATGTTCGGCCAGATAGGTGGACACGCGTGCGACCACACCCTTTTGATCCTGACCGAGGACGGAGACGACTCCGAGAATTTTTCCCTGCTCTGACATTTCTGATTGGTCCCTTTCCCTGCGGATGCGTCCGCAAGGGGGATGTTTGAAGGTCTTCCGGCCCCCGAGGGCCACCAAAATTTTCCCGCCCGGTAAATCCCGGCTTGTC
>JAFIGB010000368.1 GCA_020831705.1 Candidatus Sumerlaeia bacterium
CTCCCAAACCTCGCCCTTGTCGAACTCCATTGCCTGAGCGAGGGCGGCGGGGAAGTTGATGTACCACTGCTCCGAGGTTTTCCGCTGGATGAGTTGAACTTTGGTGGGGTGCCCCATGGCAGCCTCCTTTATCTAGTCTAACAACTAGATGCAGGCCCCTGGCTTACCCCGTCAATGGGGAAATGCAGAAGAATCAAGCGGTGGAAAAAAAGAAGGCCCCTGATCTAGTCAAAGGGCCAAAGTCGAGAGGGCGACCTCCAAGGAGGCCGCCCTGTATGGCACATGGCTGGTTGTACGGGTGATCAGCTGAGGCGAACGAGCTTGACCCACTTGATGTCGGGTAATTCCGTGAGCTTTTCGATAATGCCGTCATCAACGGCGCCATCGACGTTGATCACCGTCATGGCAGTACCCTCGTCGGTGCGGCCCCACGTCATCTGACCGATATTGATGTTGTTGGCACCAAGGGCCGTACCCACACGCCCGATGATGCCGGGCACGTCATTGTTTTCCAGGACGATGAGTGTCCCTTCGGGAACGGCGTCGATGTGCTTGTCGTTGAGGATGACAATGCGGGGATGCTTGGAGGTAAACATCGTGCCGGAGATGTAGGCGAGGCTGCCGTCCTCGTATTCCACTTCAACGGTGCAAAGATTCTCGTACTGATAGACTTCGCTGTGATGGGTTTCGATGATCTCAACACCCCGGTCGCGGACGATCTGGCGGGCGTTGACGAAGTTCACAGGGCCCTCGGCAATGGGACGAACGAAGCCCTGCACCGCAGCGGTGGTGATCGCACTGGTGGAAATGTCCAGCTGCGGGCCGCTGTAACGGCAGGTCAGCTTTACCGCCTTGCCCGCGCGGAATTGCGTCAGGAAGGCACCCATCTTGTCGGCCAGATCCATCCATGGCCCCACGACGGGAAGCAGCTCGGGATCAACGGAAACGGCGTTCAGGGCGTTGCGCACCACGCCGCCCTTCAGGACGTCGACAATCTGGTTGGCGACTTCGATGGCGACATTTTCCTGCGCCTCGACGGTGCTCGCGGCAATATGCGGCGTCACCACGACGTTGGGGAGCTTGCGGAAATCCGAGTCGGCGGGAATTGGCTCGGACATGAAGACGTCGAGCGCCGCACCGGCAATCTGGCCCGACTTGAGCGCGACCAGCAGGTCGTCCTCGTTGATGATGCCACCACGGGCGCAGTTCACAATGCGCACGGTCTTCTTCATCTTGGAAAGACGCGCCGCGTTGATCAGGTCCTTGGTCTCGGGGGAAAGCGGGGTGTGGACGGTGATGAAGTCCGCACGTTCACAAATTTCATCCACGGTGCAGGATTCCACACCAAGCTGACGCATGCGATCGTCGGGAATGAAGGGGTCGTAACCAAGCACCTGCATCCCGAAGGACTTCATGCGGCGGACGACTTCCTGGCCAATGCGGCCAAGCCCCATCACGCCCAGTGTCTTGCCGTATACTTCCACGCCCATGAACGACTTCTTGTCCCACTTCCCTTCGGTCATGGAGATGTAGGCTTGGGGGATCTTCCGTGCGAGGGAAAGGAGCATGGAGATGGTATGTTCCGCCGTGGAGGTGGTGTTCCCTCCGGGGGTGTTCATGACAATGATGCCGCGCTGGGTCGCTGCCACCGTGTCCACATTGTCGATGCCGACTCCTGCGCGGCCGATGACCTGCAGCTTGGTGGCATTTTCAATAATGTCGGCAGTTGCGCGCGAGCGCGAACGGATGACCCAGGCGGAGTACTCGCCAATGCATTCCTTGATTTCGTCCTGGGTGATTTCGGGAAGGTGATCAACCTCGAATCCGGCGTTTGTAAAGACGGCCAATCCATCCTCAGAAAGCTTGTCGCTGACCAGTATCTTGTGCGTCATGATTGTCCTTGAATCTTGTGTTGGGTCTGGCGGCTGCTGCCCTGCCTTTGGCAACCGGGCGACCACTGAAACGGGGTACTCCCCCGGCCGCAAGGGAAGAACGGCGCGGGGGAGCAGTGTGGGCGCGTCTTGTCTTTGTCCCCGAGGCAGGTCGGTCTCACCGCAGGAGTTTTTTCCCGATCACATGATCCAGTGAATAGCGACCCGGTCCGGTGAGGAAAAGGATGATGTAGGGGATGAGATACATGAGCGCCAGCTCCTTGGAGGGACGTCCGAAGAGGGGATCCTGGGCATGGATGATGAAAGCCGCCACGGCCATGGTGATGATCAGGGGAATCAGGGCGAAGCGGGTGAAAAGACCGAGGGCGATGGCAATGGAGGCGAAAAATTCCGCCAATACGGCGAGTGCCAGGGAAACCGGTGAACCGACGCCAAATGGATCGGGGAAGCTGTCGGCCCGTTCCGAGTAATTAACCATCTTCCCCCATCCATGGCCCGCTGCCATGAAAAAGCCGAGGAACAGACGGAAGATCAGCATGGAAATGTCAAAGCGCAGCTGGGGAATCCCCGTGTGCATGAAAAATCTCAGGCCTGTTTTAATAAAATGCATGGTCGTTCAATCCTTGTGAAGAAATATTCCATGGCTCAAGAAAGCCCGGGATGATCCCCCATGCAAGAAACAGGACCAACGTGAAAATTATCTGTTCAAACGGGTTTTTCGGGGTTTGCCTGTCTGGAGGAGGGGGCGAGATGCTCGGGGAGCGCGTCAAGTCGGCACAAGGCGCGCAGAAAATGCCGCCTCAGGTCATCGAAGTCCGCCGTTGCTGCCGAGGGGCGTGCCACGACGACCACATCACAGGGAAAGAGAAACTCGTTCTGGACGAGGCGAAAGATCTCGCGAAGGCGCCGGCGGACTTTGTTGCGCACGACCGCCTTGCCCACCTTGCGGGAAACAGCCATCCCCAGACGTGCAGGACCATCCCCATCCCCGTGCGGAAGGCAAAAAACAACCAGCAGGGGCCGCGAGCATCGCCGCCCCTGCTGGAAGACCAAGTCGTATTCTTTTCTCGAATGCAGCCGTTGCTCCGGCCTGAAGGGAAACGCCGGGGTCAAGGGTGCAATCAGCTGTCCGACACCGTCAGGCGATGACGGCCCTTCGCACGACGCCGGGCAAGGACCTTGCGGCCATTCTTGGTGGACATACGGGCGCGAAAGCCGTGCTTCTTGAGGCGGCGCTTGTTGTTTGGTTGGAAGGTTCTTTTCATCTGTCTTTCAGTCCTCTCACAGTCAAGGGGCGCTAAGGAACCTATCCGGCCCCCCGCTGTCAAGGGTTCTTCCGCCAGTTGGATGAAAAAAAGAAGGACGGAAAAACCCCAATCCCCCCTTACCTGCCCCACCTCAAACTTCCAACGCTTCCTTCCCACTTCCTGATTCAAACTTCAAACTTCACAATTGATCCCCCTTCCCCTGCTGCAGTTTCCTTCAGCCGGCTCTTCACACTTGATGTGTCACGCCGAGACCCCCCAACAGAGGCAGGTCACGCACCATGGCTGACGGATCCCACCCCCAGTCCGAAGCGATTTTTTTCTGCGCCCATCCCGACGATGGAGAGCTCCTCGCCGGGGGGCTCATGGCCTCCATGGCCTCCCGGGGGGCACGGGTCATCCTCATTGATGCAACACGCGGTGAGATGGGCACACGGGGCACTCCCGAGGGTCGGGACGCAGAAGGGGCCGAGGCCGCCCGTATCCTTGGCGTCGAACGGGACAATCTTGAACTTCCCGACGGGGGTATTGGCCGCGACATGGACGCCACCATCCACCGGATTGTCCGCGCCATTCGCCAATATCGCCCCCGGCTGGTCTTCACCCACACCGGCACCGATCACCATCCCGACCATAACGACATCCATGTAGCCGTGCGCCGGGCCTTTTTCCTCGCCAATGTCATGAAATACGACACCGGCCAGGAGCGATTCCGGCCCCGCAAGCTCATGTATTTCTGGTCCCACCGCCATGAGGTCCCCCCCTCGATTTCCTTCATTGCCGACATTACCGATCACTGGGAGACAAAAGTCCGCGCCATCAAGGCTCATCGTTCCCAGGTCGACCCGGCAAGCGACTCGGGGCCGGAAACCTACTTGACCAGCGACCTCTTTTGGCATCGTATTGAATCGCGCTTTGGCTTTTTTGGCTCCCTCATCAATGTGCGCTACGGGGAGCCTTATCTTGTTGAGGGGGTGGCTCGTGTCGACGACCCCCTCCAGTTTCCAGACGTGAGCGAATGAACCCCACCACCGCCACGCTACTAGCCATTCGTGGCCCCCTTACCGGCGCCCGCATCGACCTCCTCGACGAGGTCGTCACCATCGGTCGTTCCTCCCGGCTGAGCCTTTCCGTCAATGATGCCACTGTTTCGCGGACCCATGCGCGCCTCCGTCGCGACAGGCTCGGGTGGGTCATTGAGGACATGGAATCCTCCTCCGGAACCTGGCTCAACGGCGACCGCCTGGCCGAACCCACCCACCTCAAGAAAAACGACGAAATCCGCATCGGTCACAGTATCTTCCTCTTCGATTCCGAATTTGACCTCCAGAACGCCGATTTCACCGACAACAGCGTCTACTTCTCCACCCCCAATGACGACACCATGGAGCTGGCTCCCGTGGCCGTGCTTTCCTCGGAGAAGGACGACCAGCAGCAGGACCAGCGCGAGCGCCACGGCGTCGAATTGCTCACCGACATTGGCGACCTTTTCGACACCGCGCGGGTTCCCTTCGGCGAGGCCCTGCGTGCCACCACCGAGCGCATGGCACGCCTTCTCCAGGCCGACATTGCCCTCCTCATGCTCCATGACTCCCTCGCCAATCGCCTACGCCCCGCCGCAGTCATCGCCAAGGGCAACGTCCTTACCGACAGCAGCGTCCTCCATCGTGTCTTCCACGAGCGAAAGGCCCTTCTCCTTTCCGACAAGCCGGATCTGGCCGGTCACCCCGCCGCAGGGGCACCGGGGGGGGGGGGGGGGGGGGGGGGGGGGGGGGGGGGGGGGGGGGGGGG
>JAFIGB010000369.1 GCA_020831705.1 Candidatus Sumerlaeia bacterium
GGGAATTTCGCCATCCTTGAGCAACCCGGCGGCAACGGCCTCGCGGTACAGGGGCGTTCCGGGGAACGGATATGGGTAGAAGATTTCCAGGAAGTCAGGGTCGAGCTTCTTGGCGAACTCAATGTCCTTCGCGATGGCAGCATGGTCGTCATTGGGAAGGCCGACCAGGATATAGATCGACCGCTTGATGCCTGCCTCGCGGGTGATCTGGAGGGCCTCGATGGCCTGCTCCACGGTGGCCTTTTTGTTGATGGCCTCCAGGGCGGCGTTGGTTCCCTTCTCCACACCGAAGGCAATCAGCCAGCAGCCGGCCTTCTTCATGGCGGCGAGGACTTCGGGGTTCACCGTGTCGACGCGGGAGTTTGATGCCCACTTGATGTTGAGCTTCTCCTCCACGATTTTGTCACAAAGCTGGATGACCCACTTTTTGTTCTGGGTGAACAGGTCACTGCGAAAGAGGAAATTGCGGATGCCATGCTGATGGACGCACTGACGAATTTCCTCCATGACATTTTCCACCGAGCGGTAGCGGTTCTTCAGCCCGGAAACCTGGTTTGCCAGGCAGTAATTGCAGGAAAAGGGGCATCCCCGGTTGGTGACCAGCGTGGTCTGGGATTCGTCCGTGTCGGGGCGTATATACAGGTGATTCTTTGCCAGATGTCGGGCCGGGAAGGCAATGTCGTCGAGGTCATTGGGGAGGGCGCGGTTGTCGTTGCGCACGACCTTGCCGTCCTCGCGGCGCCACGTCAGCCCCGTGATTTGGTCAAAGGGAAGGCCCCTGGCGATGTCGGTGCAGGTTTGCTCGTATTCCCCGCGGAGGGCGAGGTCGAGGTCAGGGGAGGCCTCCATCGTCTGGATGTCGAGGGTGTTGAAGTGGGCACCCTTGGCGATGGTGACGATGTTGGGGTTGATCTCATGGGCGATGGTGGTGGCCTTCAGATCGTCTCCCAGGGAGGGCGTGGTGATGCTGAGAATCAGGTAGTCCGGTTTGAACTCCTCGATTTCGCGGCGGAAGTCCTCCCAGGTGAGTTCCTCGGCAGGGTAGTCGACCAGCCGGCAATCCAATCCCTCGGCCTCGAAAGCTCCTGCGGCGTACATCAGGTCAATGGGTGGGCGGAGGGCGACGGTTTTGAGGCGGTCAATTGGAGTCTGGCAGCGGTCTTCGCGGATGTAGCGCCCGGTGGGGGGGACGGCGAAATAGGCGCGCTTCTTGGGGGAGGTTTCGGCTGTCATCTGTTGTTGCATCTCATCCGCGTTTGGTTGTGCCGGGGCGCGTCAGACACCCATGGCGAGGGAAAAGCGTGGGGTTCGGTTCCGTTGTCGTCAAGGCGGATGGAGGCAATCGCAAATCATCCACCCGGGATTCCGGGTGGATGATGGGCAAAATGGTGGCCAACCGTGAGGTTGCGGATTTGGTTGATGAAATCAGTCGCTGAAATTCCAAAGGCGGCGGTTGACGCGGGAGGCGTTGAGGTTCATCCAGCTACCATCCTTCATGCGGACGTTGAAGTAAACTTCCGGGTCGCCGCTGGATCCGAATCCGTCCTCGGCAAAAACACTTCCGTAGACGATGCGATTTCCGCCACCCTCCATGCGGCCCCAGGAGTAGAGGAGACCATTGTGGAAGATTCGGAAGTTGGTGTTGCTCGGTGGTGGCTGGAAATTGGGCATGATCACATCGGGAACGGTGCTCCAGCTGGGGGGATTCCCCTGACCAGTCATGCTCATGTTGGCAGCCACAAAGATGGCACCGCGTGTGTGGACGCCTCCACCCGACAGGGAAAGGGTCGCGATCCGTGCATTGGGGTCATTGGGGTTCCGGGGGAAGTAAGTATCGTTGATAATGGGTATGCCCCGGGAATCGCGGGGACCGACATTGCCATTGTCGTCCACGGGAACGCTGTCGATGAAGACGACGCTCTTGGTGACATCATTGTAGTCCGGTGAATCAGGGGTGATGGCGAGCCAGTCATCGTAGGACTTTCCAACAACCTGTCCAAAATTGGAGCTGTCAGGATTGGTTTCAGGACCGTACATAACGCCGTTTGTATCCGTGAAGTAATACGAGAAACCGTATGACAGGACGTGTTGCTTCCAGTCATCGTAGGAATATTCGGGAAAGGCGAGGCTTTGATTCTGAAGGAGGTTTTCCCGGTACAGCATCTTGCTGTCCGGGTTGCCACCGGAATTTCTCCAAAGAGTTTCATGAAGGAAGGGAATGAAAAAGTTGGGGGCTGTATCGGCAATTTGGGTGGCGGCAAAGCCCGAGGAGTTGCGTCCATCGGCAAAAAGGTTTCCCTGATGATCCCTCAGAACACCTTCAGAGCGCATGCGGAACCACGGATCGTAGTTCTGGGACTGACTCCATGAGTATCCAGTGCGAAGGCGCGGGAATTTGACGTCCCAATTGGAGGGCAGGGCCACATCCTCCTGGGTCCAGATCTCCCCCCAGTGGACATTGAAGTTACCACTGAAGGTGGCGGATGCGCGCGAAACGATCGCTCCCGGGGAGGAGATGCTTACCGTTGCATTTTCCGTAATCAGTGATTCGAGACGCACCCGGACGCCATCGCGGGAGACTGCCGTGACAATGGCTTTGGTCACCACACGGAAGTCATTGGGGAGCGACCCGTCGATCAATTCGATGTCTGTGGGATGGAGGAGTTGGATCTCCTCAACCTGGGCAAGGATATTCCCGTCAGCGTCACGGAAGATGAGGCGCTCATTGCCCTCAATATCGACGAGAAATGTGGGGATTTTGCTGGTCTTGCTGACGGCCTGATTGTTGCCCGCGGCGATGTTCTGGAAGTAACTCCACCGGGTCACCATCAGGTTCCCATCGTCATAAAGGGGTTCGCCCCATTCCCCACGGGCATAAATGACGATGTAGGGCTCGAAAAGGGAGTAGCGACTCGGGACAACTTCGGAGTGAAAGAGGGGGTAATTAGAGGGTTGTTGTGCCTGGGTTGTGTAATTGCTTGGCTCTGCCCCGAGATAATCAAAGGGGCGATTGAAATAATTGACGATTTCCTCCACGCCAGCCTCGGCAGCGTAAAATGCAGTGAGGCGGGCGCGTTCCCGGTCCGCATTCCTGACGGATGCGTTGACGAACGATAACCAGGAAACGGTTCCCATTCCTGCAACCGTCATCATGATGACACTCGTCAGGAGGATGGAAGCTCGGCGGTTCTTTCGCCTCTTGGGGGGAAGGACATGTTCTCTAATCATCGTAGGGTTCCTGATTCTGCGAAGGCCGACTCTCCGAAAATGGGGACATAAGTTTCGTTTCGGGAGTTCTTCATCTTTGCGGCCTCCGTCAACCGTATAAAGACGAAAAGCGTGTTTGATTTTACACGAGTTGTGTAATTGATAACACGGCTTGGCCGCTTCGGGAAGAAGCATGCCGGAAGTTCAATATTTATGTAAAAAAAACCGCAGGGGATCTGGGGGACATCCCGTCATGGCCTACTTTAGGGGGCTTCTTGTAACTCGATGATGATCAATGGTTTGCCGAGGAAATGTCCAATGGGGAGGAAGGTCAGTGGTTTCCCGGGATCCTGGTGTGCTTCTCCTTGTAGCCATGTTTTCGGAATTCCATCGATAATAAAAAAAACGAATGCCAGCAGGCACGTTTCCTCCGTTGACCACCACTATTGGAGCTTCCAATACTCCGCCGTGGATGATTAGAACTTATCCACACACCGCCAATAATGGAACTCCACTGACCGATGCGGATTAATCTGGCCTACGGAACCGAGCATTTTCCTGTCGATGTCCCCGACAATTGGATCAATGGGCGTTGTTATCGCCCCCACCCCCTCAAGCCCTGTCAAAACCCGAAGACAGAATTGCTCGCCGCCCTGGCGGGAGTTCAGTCGGGCCAGGAGCTTTCCGCGGTGGCGAAGGGAAAGGATACATGCGCCATTGCTGTTGATGGCAACGAACCGGCCCTGATCCAGGGGCTGCTGGGTCCATTGATTCAGGTTGTTGAGGAGGAAACGGGAATCCCCTCAGAAGCGATCACGGTGGTTATCGGTAATCGCCCCTGGCGCCCCTTCAACCGGGGGACGCTCAAGCGGTTGGTGGATCCCGTGACGCTGGAGCGCTACCGTGTCGTCCTTCACGATCCCCGGGATGCAACGTCGGTGGTAACGACCGGGAATTCCTCCTCGGACATTCCCCTGACCGTCAATCGTGCCTACGCGGAAGCAGACCTCAAGGTCGTCCTCGGTGGCGTTCGCCCCGACCTTTTTCACGGTTTTACCGGCGGGCGGCATGTCATTTTGCCCGGCCTCAGTGGCATCGACACCATCAAGGCTCTCTACCGTTATGAAAACGTCGCCAACCCGAATTCCCGCTGGGGGAACTTCAGGGACAACCCCTTCCACATGACAGGCATCGAGGCGATCAACGCTTCGGGGTGTGACATGGCCATCTCGGCGACCCTGACTGCGGAGGGACTGATTGAGCGTGTCTTCGCGGGGCATTTTGGCGGCTCCCACCTTCAGGCAATGAATGCCATGAAGGAGGCCCTGACCGTTCACGTGAAGGAACCTATGGATATTGTCGTGGCCAGTGGTGGCGGGGATCCCTACGACCGCACCCTGATGCAATTGGTGGAGACCCTGGGGGCTGTCAGTGCCGTGCTCAAGCCCGGGGGAACGATTGTTATTTCCGCCTCCCTGGCGTCCGGCTTTGGGACCCGGGAATTTTGCGACCTGATCTCGGGGAAGAATTCAGTTCAACGGACCCTCCAAAGTCTGGAAAGTTCCAATGAATATATCCCCGGCCAGTGGATCGCCCAGCGCCTCTGTTCCATCATGGCGAACCATGAGGTCATCATCTTCAACACCGAGGTGGACGAGGATGCCCTTTGGGCCGGTGGTCTGACGCCGACAAGGGACCTGAATACAGCCGTTCATGGCGCCATGGAAAGCCACGGGCAGCGTTGCAAGATCGTGGCATTTCCCGAGGGACCGTTCGGGATCAACGAATTGGTGCAATAACTGGATTCTGCGGCCTTCGACCGGAGGAATCCGGAGCGCGGATGACCGTCTTTCGCGTTGACAGCCGGGCGGTCCGGCGGTTGGTATCTCGCCCGGCTTGTGATTTCATTCACAAAGTCCTCCATTAACCCAATCTTCCCCCCGAGGAACACATCCGACCCATGTCTTCATTGGTAAATCTGGCCTACACACCCATTGAGCAGGCCTATCTGCCGGTTCTTGTCATGCTGGTGGTTGCCATTGGCTTTTACTCCTTCAGCATGATCGTTTCCCCCCTGCTTGGGAAAAACAAGCCCAACGAGGCCAAGCTCGAGCCCTACGAGTGCGGAATTCCCACCGTGGGAACGGCTCGTATTCAGGTTTTCGTGAGATTTTATCTCGTCGCACTCCTTTTCCTCCTTTTTGACATGGAAGTTGTTTATATCGTTATATGGGCGTTGGCAATGACGCATCCAGCCAACGCAATGGAACCGGGCTTCGTGGCCTACTCCATGATTCTCATGCTGATCTTCCTCGGAGTCGTCCTCGTCGGGCTGATTTACGAGTGGAAGAAAGGGGCTCTCGATTGGAACTGACAAAAGGTGGTAGCATTGCGATTCCGGGTACCAAGGAAGGCGAGACAGATTATCTCACCCTTCAGACCCCGGAAAACGCCCTGACAAAGACCCTCAGCGATGCCATTCAGTACGCGCGTCGCAACTCGATCTGGCCGGTCATGATGGGACTGAGTTGCTGCGCCATTGAAATGATGGCCACGGCAGCGGCACGTTTTGACCTTTCGCGCTTCGGCTCGGAGGTCTTCCGCCCCTCCCCCCGCCAGGCCGACCTGATGATCGTCGCTGGCACGGTAACGAAGAAAATGGCCCCGGTCGTTGGTCGTATTTATGACAAGATGGCCGCGCCGAAGTGGGTCATCGCCATGGGCGCCTGTTCCTCCTGCGGCGGGATGTACAATGTTTACAGTGTCCTTCAGGGGGTGGATGAAATCGTCCCCGTGGACATCTACGTTCCCGGCTGCCCGCCCCGGCCCGAGGCGCTCATTTACGGCATCATGCAGCTTCAGAAGAAGATTGGCCGCGAGCCGGTCTTCTAAAACAAGACGTGAACACATCCCCATCCGCCCTGTTCGGGGCGGGTGGTCACTTTTACCCCTGCGAGGTATCCGGTGGCTGTTGACCTGGAAAAATTGAAGGAAGAACTCCGAAACAAGATGTCGGAATTCTTCGGCGAAAAGATCAAGGACATCACCATCTCCCATGACGAGCTTGTCATGGAGGTGGAAAAGGATATCATCGTGGAGGTTTGCATGAAGCTGCGCGATGATCCCAGCTTTCAGTTCGACCTCCTTTCCTACGTGACAGCGGTGGATTACTCGGCCCTTGGCCGCGAGCCGCGCTACGGCGTTATCTACCAGCTGTATTCCGTCCAGAAGACCCACCGCATGCGGGTGAAGGCTTATGTCACCGAGGACGACCTGATCATCGATACCGTCTATTCCGTTTGGAAGACGGCGGACTGGTTGGAGCGCGAGACCTACGACATGTTCGGAATTATCTTCCGCAATCATCCCGACCTTCGTCGCATCCTCATGCCCGAGGATTGGGAGGGCCACCCGCTTCGCAAGGACTTCCCCCTGGGCGGCGTGAAGTCGTTTTACTTCAAGCGCTCGACGGAACCGCGCGCTGGTGAGCCGAAGAATCTCGTCCCGCGCATTCGCGAGCAGCTCTCCGACATTTAACACGGGCCACTTCCTCCGCCCCGCTCATTATCGTCCATAAAGGAAGGTTTGCCGATACATGGCCACAAAGCGCACCATCGAAATGCCCGTTGAGAGCATTGAGAGCATGACCCTGAACATGGGTCCGCAGCACCCCTCCACCCACGGTGTGTTGCGTGTTGTGCTCCATCTTGACGGCGAAGTTGTCGAACGCGCCATTTGCCACCTTGGGTATCTTCACCGCGCCAAGGAAAAGCACGCTGAGCATAAGACCTACCACCAGTTCATCCCCTACACCGACCGGATGGACTATCTGGCCCCGATGTCGAACAACACCGGGTATGTCATGGCGGTGGAGAAGGCCCTTGGCCTTGAAGTTACCCAGCGGTGTGTCTATCTGCGCACCCTCCTATGCGAATTGGCCCGTATCTCCGGCCACCTTCTCTGGCTTGGGACCGGCGCTCTTGAGCTTGGGGCGATGACCGTTTTCCTTTGGTCCTTCACCCAGCGCGAAAAGATTTACGACATCTTCGAGTGGATCTGCGGTGCCCGCTTCACCGTCAGTTACATGCGTGTCGGTGGCATGTCGCGGGAGGATTACCCCGAGTGGCGCCGTATGGTTCGTGAGTTCCTCGATCAGTACATGGCCGCCCACCGTGAATTCGAGACCATGCTCAACGGCAACGAGATCTTCCTCAGCCGTGTTGTTGATGTGGGTACGATCAATGGCAAGGATGCTCTTCAGCTTGGCCTCACCGGGCCGGCCCTGCGTGGTTCGGGGATCAACTACGATGCCCGCAAGCACACCCCCTACCTTGCCTATGAAGAGTTCGACTGGGAGGTTGCCGTGGAGGACCGCGGCGACTGCATGGCGCGCTACCTCGTTCGCATGAAGGAGATGGAGGAGTCCTGGAAGATTGCCTGCCAGGCCCTTGAGGCGCTGGAAAAGACCCAGAACGAGCGCTGCAATATAGACAACCCGAAGATTATCTTTCCCCCCAAGGAGAACGTGAAGCGGTCGATGGAGGACCTGATCCACCATTTCCTTCTCGCCTCCGAAGGGTTCAAGGTTCCCCCGGCCGAGGTCTATCAGGCCATTGAGGGGCCAAAAGGTGAGCTGGGCTTTTTCCTCGTCTCCGACGGTGGCCCGAAGGCATACCGCCTCGGTGTCAGGAGCCCAAGTTTCATTAACCTCCAGGGACTGGAGAAGATGAGCATTGGCTACACGATTTCCGACGTGGTTGCCATCATCGCCTCCTTGGATCCGGTGATGGGTGAAGTGGACCGCTGACCCCGGGACCGGAATCTTCCGAAAGGAACTGGACCATGACGGACCAAATGCTTTTACCGGGAATTGCCCTTTTTGCCACGGCGTGCTTCTTCATTGTGGGCGGCACACTTGGTTGGCGACTCCTTCAGGCGATGAAGCCTGAACCCCGGAAAATCAAGATCGATGAGAGAGAGCAACGCCGTGGGTTACCTCGACGATAAACACGAAGAAATCGAGGCGCTTTGCGCCAAGTACCCCTCCCGCCGCAGCGCCCTGCTGCCCGTCCTTTGGATGGTGCAGAACAAGCTCGGTTGGGTTCCCCAGGATGCCATGAAGGAAGTGGGCGACATTATCGGGGTGACCGCCGCCGAGGTTTACGAGGTGGTCAGCTTCTATACAATGTTCCAGCAAAAGCCCACGGGGAAGTACCACCTGGGCGTTTGTCACACCCTCGCCTGTGCCATTTGCGGTGCCTTCGAGGCCATCGACTACATCAAGGAAAAGGCCGGGATCAACCACGGTCGAATCTCCGACGATGGTCGCTTCTCCATTGAGGAACTTGAGTGCATCGGTGCCTGTGCCGAAGCGCCGGCAATGCTTGTGGGGGAAACGCTCCACGGCAACCTGACACCCGCCAGCATTGACAAGATACTGGCCTCCTGCAAGTAACCAACCAACGTATATACACGACCAAGGATTCCGGCATGACAGTTTCCACCCTTCCCGATCTTCCCGCCCTCGCTGAATTTGAGCGCGTCTTCCTCCCCAATATCGAGGAGGACAAGACTGAAACCCTCGAGGAATACCTCAAGGTTGGCGGCTACGAGGCGGTCAAGATTGCCCTGGCCAAAAAGCCGGAGGAAATCACTGAAATCATCAAGGATTCCGGCCTTCGTGGCAGGGGAGGAGCCGGATTCCCCACCGGCATGAAGTGGAGCTTCCTTCCCAAGGGTGCCCACCCGCGTTACCTGACCATCAATGCCGATGAGTCCGAGCCGGGTACCTGCAAGGACCGTCCCCTGATGGAGCAGCGTCCTCACACGCTCATCGAGGGAATCATCTGCAGCTGTATTGCCATCGAGTCTGAGAAGGCCTTCATTTACATCCGTGGTGAGTATTACAAGTCGGCCAAGGTCATGCAGGATGCCGTGGACGAGGCCTACGCGGCCGGAATCCTTGGCGACAATGTCATGGGTAGTGGAAAGCGCGTGGACGTGGTCGTCCACCGTGGTGCCGGAGCGTATATCTGCGGCGAGGAAACGGCCCTGTTGACCTCGCTGGAGGGGTATCGCGGATATCCCAAGCTCAAGCCGCCGTTTCCCGCCATCAAGGGTCTGTACGACAAACCGACGATCATCAATAACGTGGAAACCATTGTGAGCGTTGGCTGGATCCTGAAGAAGGGTGCCGACTGGTTCAAGAAGTTCACCCACGAGCGTTCCACGGGCCAGCGCCTGTTGTGCGTTTCCGGTCACGTGAAGAAGCCCGGCGTGTACGAGCTTCCCATGACCCTTACGCTGCGCGAAATTATTTATGACGTTTGCGGTGGCATGCGCAACGACCACGATCTGAAGTTCATCATCCCCGGCGGCTCCTCGGTTCCCTGGGTGCTTCCCGAGCATCTGGACGCAACCTGGTCCATGGAGGGTCTTGCGGCCGTTGGTTCCTCCCTTGGTTCGGCGGGAATGATGGTCATGGATCACACGGTGTGTCCGGTGTGGGCGCTTGCCAACCTGAGTGCCTTCTACCGCCACGAAAGCTGCGGTCAATGCACCCCCTGCCGTGAAGGTTCGGCATGGTTGCAGAAGATTGTCATGCGCATTGAGCGTGGCGAGGGCGAGGAAGGTGATCTGGAGACGCTCCGTGCGATTGCCGGAACCGGCCCGAACACGGGAATGATCTGCGGCAAGTCGATCTGTGCCCTTGGCGATGCGGCTGCATGGCCGGTGAGCTCGGCGTTGAACTGCTTCTGGGATGATTTCGAGGAGCACATCAAGACAAAGGGCTGTAAATACAAGAACAAGCGTTACTGGATGCAGGACGATAGATTCGTCAATGAAACGTATGAACACAAGCCGTCGTGGGGCCATCACTGAGCATCCCACCTTTTGACAGGAAGCAACCGTGGAGGCGGGCCGAAAGGTCCGCCTTCCTTGTGTCCCGACACGGGGCAGAAATCATCCGGGTGTAAATACAATGGCAGATTATCTGGTGGAGCAGTTGGACTCCGTAGTGCTGGGGCGAAAGCGCAAGGTGCGCCTGTGGAGGCCGGACGGTGTCGACCCGGGCACCGAGTGCGCCGTGATCTTTCAGCAGGACGGCCAGCTTGCCTTCACGGAACGGGATGATGAACTTCCCTTCGGCTCCTGGGCCGTGGACGAGTGGGTCGCCCGCCTCGTTGCAGATGGGGAGCTTCCACCGGTGGTCGTTGTCGGTATAGACAACTCCCCGAAGCGCCTGAAGGAATACTTTCCTGTTACTTACGAGTTCCGGGCCTACGAGCAGTTCCTCCTTGAGGAGCTTATCCCCTGGGTGGGGGAGCAGCAGAAGCTGTCATCGGATCCTGCCCTGCGTGCCGTCATGGGAAGCAGCATGGGCGGCCTTGTGAGTTTCGCCCTGGCAGCAAACAATCCCCATGTTTTCGGAACCTGCGCCTGCCTTTCCCCATGGTTTGAATATGAGGACTTTCATTACATCCGGCATCACCTGCGCAAGATGACCGCCAAGCCCCCGATCCGTGTCTATATGGACTCGGGAATCAGTGACTGGCGCGGGCTGGATGATGGCCACCGGGGGATGCTCATGGCCAGGCTGGAGCTCCTACGCCTTGGATTCACCGAGGGAGTGGATCTTGACTGGATGGTGGATACGTGGTTTCCCAAGTTATCCGACCTTGAAGGCTCAAGGGTGAGGGCGGACAAGTTCAGCGAATTAAAAACCAACCAGCACAATGAATTCCATTGGAATAGACGGCTGGAACGTCCGCTCAGGTTTCTCTTCGGAGGCGCATGATCGCCGGCAATGATGCCGTGCTATTTTTTCGTGCCCGGATCGGGGAACAGCCGCCTCACTGCCGACTCAAAGTTCTTGTCAATGGTGGCATCCTCGGGGACGCCATGGTGAATTTTAGCGACGGGCTCCGGCTTGGTGAGCTTGCGGTCCTTCACCTCCCAGCTCCATGCCCGCTCCTGGCGGGCGACCTCCTTGAGGTGGCTGACAATCTTGTCGAAGATCGTGACGAAGTGCATGTATATCAACGGCGTCATCCCCTCGCCACCCTCCTCCGGAAGCTGATGGTTGTATTCCTCGCGAAGGGCCTTTGACGCCTGCTTGTATTGCGCCCGCTGCATGAGGATTTCCGATGCCATTTCGGAGGTATTCTTCAGGTTGGGGTTGAGGGAATCGAGGGTGGTGTCCAGCATTTCCCGCACACGGATGCTCAGGTCTATAAGGCCCTGCATGTCGTGGTTACTGAACCAAAGATTCCGTTGGATTTTTTCCTGTGTCAGCGTGCCGAGGCGTTCAATGTGGTCGCCGACACGCTCCAGGGCGTTTGCCATGCGGGCGAGGTGCTGGAGCATGAGCGTCTGGCGTGGTGAGAGACGCCTGCGGGAGATGAGGGAAACATAGCGCTCGATTTCGTGACGGATCGCATCCACGGAGCGTTCATTGCGCTCGACCCTTCCGAAGTTTTTCGTGTCCAGGGCCACCATGCTGTCAAGGGTCAGGCGAAGCATTTCCCGTGTATATTCGCCCTGGCGGCGGAGCTCCTCCACGGTGGCGGAAATGGCCTGCTCGGGGTAGGGAATCAGCGCGGGATCGAGATGACTGGACGATGCCATGGCGCGCCTGCTGTTCCGTGTCAGCGTGACGATGCCCCGGGCGTATAGACCCGCCATGGGCACAAGGAGAAGGGCCGTGGTCAGCATGATTAGCGAGTTGTAGTTTGCGACCTGGCGGATGGAACTGGAGGAGGTCAATGGAACCAGCCAGCCTGCCAGGTGGATCGTGGCCACACCAACTACACAGGCGATTATATTGAAGCCAACATGGGCCAGGGTCACGCGAAGGGAATCCACGGTCCCCCCAACGGTGGCGAGGACAGCGGGTGCGCACTTGCCAATCTGGATCCCCAGCAACATGGGAATGATGGCGGCAAGGGAGGGAAGCATTCCCACTGCGGCGAGGGAGAACAGAATTGAAATCGCTGCACCACTGCTTTGCAGAAGGAGGGTCAGGCAGGTGCCTATGAGGATCCCAAGGAGAATTCCCCCCACCGATTCCCCGTGGAGGTTTTGAAGCATCCCCACCAGCCATGGATTATCGCGGAAGGGGAACATGGAGACCTTCATGACCTCCAGGCCGAGGAACAGGAGGCCAAAACCGACAAGCCCCAGGGTGACATGCTTCCAGATGCGCCGCTTGGAAAAGACGCGGACCAGCATCCCGGCCCCGATTAACCCAAAGCTGTAGCGTCCTATGTCGAAGGCAACCACCTGGATGGCCAGTGTGGTGCCGAAATTGGCGCCGGCGATCATGCCGATGGTGGAGGAAAACTTCAGGATTCCCGCATTGACCAGTCCCACCAGGATGACGGCGACGGGGCCACTGTGAAGGAGCGCCGAGGCACCGGTCCCCGCTGCAAGGCCCTTCCAGTGGTTGTCGCTCATGCGGGCGAGCACCAACCGCACCCGCAGCCCGGCGGCGTCCTTAAACATCCGAACAAGACACTCCATGCCAAAGAGGAACAGGCCGACTCCGCCGACCAACCCCATGACAGCAAGCGTCATATTGTCATTACCGTTCAACACTTGGGAGGCTCCAACCTGACACATGGACGATATTTGACCATGTGTTAACTGACCATTGTTCCCGAATCTCCCGCAGAATGCAAGGTGGTTTTTGGAATCGGACGTGTCGGCGGCCTGGAATCCGGGTGCCCCCTCCGGTGCCCACAGGGGCAAGGAATGGCGCATGTTGGAAACATGACCCTGCCATGTCGATTTTTTTCCGTTCCTTGATGGTTCCCCTTGTACCCCTGACAACCATTATGGTTCATCATTGAGTGTAGTGGAGGTCTCTTTCGAGGCTTTAATATGGAGTTCAAAAAAGCCCTCGATCGGACGCCACTGCCAATCCTTATAGAAGGAGCTTAACCCATGCCCGTAATGATCACCTGCCGAAACACGAAGCTGGACGACCACCTGCAGGGGCTTGTGGAGAAGAAGTCACGGAACCTGAAGAAGTACTTCGACAAGGTCGACAAGATCGAAATCGTCTTCAGTGCGGAAAAGCACCGGCGTGAATGCGAAATCAATGTGCATGCAGCGCCCTTCAGCCTCACCGCCCGTGCGGAGAACGCCACCGAAGGCCATGCCTTCGACAAGGCCCTCAAGACCATCCAGCGGCAGATTCGTGATCGTAAGAATAAGATGATCGACAAGACCCGCCGTGGCAAGGGAGCGCCTGACCCCATCGCCGACCTGGAAGAAGTCGTCGAAGAGGAGGATGTCCGCGACACCGCGTGACACCACAGGGTCGTTCCAAAACGCAAATCATCCATGGGGTTCCGGCTATACGTCGGGACCCCATTTTGCTGTCCATCCGAGTGGGCTTGCGCCACCCGCATTCGACCATGAAAACTTGATCCATGAAAGACGACCCACCACGACCTGCGCCCCTCCTGTCCCGCCTCGGTGATCCTGCCAATGCGTGGACTCGTATCTTCCTCCTCATCATCCTGTTTCTCTTTGGTTTTTTCCTCATTCTCCTTTGGGTCATCCGTCCGGCGGAAACACAGGAACGTTGGATCGTAAGCCTGCGATCCCATCAAACCGCCAACCCGGACGAGGCAGAGGGGATTCGGTCCCTCCTCGCGGCACTCAAGGCCGTGGACTGGAAGCAACTCGATAGACAGGCGCCCGAGTTGCTCGCCGTGGCCACGTTCAGCGAGGAACCCACCACGGAACTGTTGCAGTTCCTGACGCGCCACCGGGATGTATCCCGGCAACTCGCCCTTGTCGCCGAGGGCGACGGCCTTCGGTTTCCCGACCTGACCGGCAAGGTCGAGCCGATCGATCGTCCCAGCCTTTCTGAAATGGAGTCCTTCTCCCGGCTCCTTGCCGCCAACGCAGCGACCAATCTTCTGTCGGGAAATCCGTTGGAGTCGCTGGAACGCTCTCTGGAAATGCT
>JAFIGB010000370.1 GCA_020831705.1 Candidatus Sumerlaeia bacterium
GGCATTTATCCTCTGGCAGGCCAAATTCCAGCCAAATTCCCTTTGACAGGCGGGGGGGGTGGGTGGTTCTTGGCTCTCCCTTCTGCCCGGGGTGACTTGGGCTGGGGGTTAATGTTGATCATCAGGAAGTGATTGAATCATGGCCAAGTGCTATATCACCGGTAAGCGTCGCGCCGTTGGAAACAACGTCAGCCACGCGAACAACAAGACCAAGCGTGTTTTTGGTGCGAACCTTCAGAAGGTGCGCATTGTGGATGAAAACGGTGCCACCAAGCGGGTGCACGTTTCCACGAAGGCACTCAAGTCGGGAGCGGTCCGCAAGGCCCTTCCCCGCAAGATTGCCCGCAGGATTGCCCAGGAGGGTTGAAGGGGTGGGGCTGGGGAGGTTTCCCCGGTTCGCCGCTGGAACTCTTCACCCGGGCTTCAATGCTTCGGGCGCCACGTGACGGGCGGCAACGAACTTGGTCAGGTCCGGAAGGAAGCAGCCATAAGTTGTGCGGTCCGGGTGCGTGGTTAGCCCGAAGGCTTTGCCGCCGCTCTTCCCTGTTTTGGGGAAGGGCGGCTCTTTTCGTTTCCCAGTTGCCAGTATCACCCAGGGAGAAATTTGATGAAGACACTTGCTGAATCCGTAACGAAGCTGGAAGATCTCAAGCGGGCATGCTCCCGCAACAGGGGGTATCTTTAACTACGATGCCCTGAAGTCGGAAATTGAGGCCCTCGAAGCCCAGTCCCAGGCACCGAATTTCTGGGACGATGCGGAACACGCCCAGACGATCATGAAGAAGATCACCATGCTCAAGATGCGCGTGGAACCGTGGGAAAAGCTGGAGCATGACATCTCGGAAAACCTCGAAATGGCCGGCCTCCTGAAGGAGGAAGGCATGACCGAGGGGGAGGACGCCGAGGTCATCGATGCAGCAACCCAGGAGATTCGCGAGCGCCTGGAGAAGCTGGAACTTCAGTCGATGTTGACGGCGGAGGAGGACCAGCTTCCCTGCTTCCTGAAGGTTCACTCGGGGGCCGGTGGAACGGAATCCCAGGACTGGACGGAAATGCTCTTCCGCATGTACAGCCGCTGGTGTGAGCGCAATGGCTACAAGGCGGACATTCTGGATTACGCCGAGGGCGAGCAGGCCGGTATTCAGGGCGCCACGTTGCGCATTGAAGGGCCTTACGCCTACGGTTTCCTCAAGGGCGAGACGGGAATTCACCGTCTCGTGCGGATTTCCCCCTACGATGCCAATGCGCGGCGCCATACGAGTTTCGCCTCGGTGGATGTGACCCCCGAAATTGATGACACGATCGAGGTGGATATTGGCGTTCAGGACAAGGACTGGCGCCTTGACAGTTTCCGCTCCTCCGGCAAGGGGGGACAGAAGGTCAACAAGACGACCAGTGCGGTGCGCATCACCCACCATCCGTCGGGAATTGTAGTCTCGATGCAGAACGAGCGTTCCTGGCACCAGAACCGTGAACTGGCCTTCCAGGTGCTGCGGTCCCGTCTCTACGAGATGGAGCTTCAAAAGCGCCGTGACAAGGCCCAGGAGCGGGAATCGGAAAAGAAGGACATCGATTTTGGCAGCCAGTTGCGCAGTTATGTCCTTCATCCCTACAAGATGGTGAATGATCACCGCATGGAAATGAAGATCACTGATGCGGAGGCGGTCCTTGATGGGGAAATTGATCCCTTCATCGAGGGGTACCTCCGTTGGAACCTTGGCAGGGACACGAAGGGTTCCTGATTGGCGTTCGCTGGTTGATTCATTGGTAATGATCGGGCCTGTGGGAATTCTCCATGGGCCCGGTTTCCTTTGTGGGTGCATTTACCGGTAATGGTGGCGTGGAATTTGTTCATGGTTGGCAATGGAGTATATTCCGCCTCCGGTAAGGTTCGTCCCCATGCACCGACTTTTAAAAGTCAGCCCCCTGCTCCTCGCCCTGATTCTCTTTGGATCCTGTTCTCTTGTGGCTCCATTGCCGCGGGAAACCACCCTTCAGGACCGCCTTGCTGTCTTCCCTGAATCCTTTCCCGTGGATGGTGTGGTGACCGTTTACTGGGACAAGCATCAGGTGCCCTTCATTGAGGCGGAACATGACAGGGATCTTGCCTTCACGCTGGGGCTGGTTCATGCCCATCTCCGGGGTGGCCAGGCGGAACTGCTTCGCCGTGCCTCTCAGGGGCGTCTTGCCGAGGGAATGGGGGGGTATCTGGTCCCCGTGGACCATGCGATGCGGCTCCTCGATTTTTCCCGGACCACCCCCGAGATCATCGCGTCGATGCCGCCCGATACACGGGAGTTTCTGGAGCAATTTGCCGGGGGAATGACGTGGTATCAGGAGCGCCAGCAAGCAAAGCCGGTGGAGCACCGGGTTTTGCGGTGGGACTTCGAGCCATGGACGGTGGAGGACCTTGTTACGATGTCGCGACTGGCCTCCATTGATATTACATGGATGTATGCCTTCCGTTCGCTGACCCTCCAGCAGGATCCGAATTGGGAGGCCTACTGGACACGGGTTCAAAAACTTTCCGGTGAATCGATTCCCACCTTTGAGGGACCCGAGCTGATCAGCCAATTGATTGATGAAGAGGGTGGAACTGCCACAACCGCTGCCCCTTCTGTCGATGCCCTTGAAGCGGACCGTGCCATGGCCTTCCTGCGCATGGTGCTGAACCAATCCCGGTCGGGGAGTAATGTCATGGCGGTCTCCCATGGGCCTTCCGACGAGAACCGCCCGCCCCTCCTAGCCGCCGACCCCCATGTGGGTCTTCAGATTCCACCACTGTGGTTGTTGGTGGGGATGAAGTCGCCCTCGTATAATGCGGTGGGCTTCATGCTCCCCGGGTTTCCGGTGGTGGCCATTGGCCGCAACGCCCACGGAGCGTGGGGCGGCACGAACATGCTGGCGCAAAGTTCTGACTTTGTGGAGCTGCCCGAGAACTGGGAGGTTGTCTCCACCCGCGAGGAGCGCATCGGCGTCCGGGGTTGGTTGAATCGGAAGGTGACCCTCCGCGAAAGCGAATGGGGGCCTGTGATTTCTGATTTGCCTCTGTTTCCCGATGGCCCCGACCAGCCGGATATTGCCCTGCGGTGGGTGGGTCGGGAACCGAGCGACGAGTTTACCGCCTTACTCGGTGTGGTTCGATCCACTGACTGGAATTCCTTCCGCCAAGCCTTTGAAACCTGGTCGGTGTCGGGGCAAAACATGGTCTACGCCGGGAACGACGGCACCATCGGCCATGTCCTCGCCGCACGCCTCCCCAAGCGCCCCCCAAATTCCCAGCCGTGGTTTTCCATCTCCACCGACGAGGCGGATGCCTGGTGGGCGGAAACCCTTGGGCCGCTGGACCTGCCCACCCATTCCAGCCGCGAGCCTTCCTTTCTGGTCTCCACCAATAACCGTCCCGCCCGCCACCAACCGGTGATTGTCAGCCGCTTCCATGATTCCAATGATCGGCAGGGGCGTCTGATTGACCTTCTTGAAAAGGCGGAATATCTGGACCTGGAAACCCTGGCGGAAATTCAAAAGGACGTTGTTTCCCCCGAATATCTCGCCCTGATTCAGGACATTCTTGAAATCGCCGATGGTTCCCACGAGGAGATCCTCGGGGATCTTCGGGACTGGGATGGCGCCTTCTCCTCCGACAGCCGGGGAGCACTGGTGGCCCATCTTCTCATTGGGAATCTGGCGCGGCTCTATTTCCCGGAAAAACTTGGGGATTCCATTGGAAACAGCCTTCTTTCCTCGGGGCTGGCGACCAGTTTTCTCGTCGAGGACCTTGCTGATGCCGTTCACCGGGAGGAGGTGGCGACGCGCATCCCGACTGCCATGGATCATACCCTCCAGGATCTGCGCTTTTTGAAGAGTGATGCCACCTGGGGTGACTTTCACCGCCTTCACGTTGCCCATCCCTTCTCCAACCTTCCCCTTGTTGGAAATCGCTACCGTTTCGGAAACCATCCCGCGGAAGGAAACACCAACACGGTGCGCAAGGCGGCCGGCCCACTGTCGAATGAGCCGGGCCGGGCGACCTACGGACAGAATGGCCGCGCCCTCTTTGACCTCGCCGATCCCGATGCCAATCACTTCGTCCTTTTTGGGGGCCAGGATGGGTGGCTCAACAGCACCACCAGCACTGATCAGGTGGACCTCTTTCTCGCCGGGGAAATGATCACGCTGCCCCTCCACCCGGAAAGCCCCCGCGCGGGGTGGGTCCACATCACAAGGGCGACCTCATCCGGCCAATGATGCGGCAGGTGGTGTTGCCTTCCCCGCATTGTAGAAAATTCCCCCAGCCAACTCCAGTTGACCGGGCGTGTCACCCCTGCCGGTGGGGAGCGCTGCTTCCCAATCTGCTTCCCAACGGTCTGCGGCGGATTCAATACCACTTCTGGAATTCCCCGGACACCAGCCGCATTGCCACTTCCCCCGATGGGGTTTGGGATGAAGGCACCACCACCTCCAATCCTTCAACAGGGACCGAGCCACTGGTCATCCATCTACCCCCGGCGTTGTTCGAGGGAATGATCGTCAGGTAGTACATCCGTGTTCCTCCTCGTACCAATTGGAACGAGGAGGACGGAAGGTTTTGGGTGCGTTTCCCTGCCTACCCTTGATTTTGCAGGCTTTATCATCGACACCGGTGGGTGGCATTGATTGTTCTTTACCCTGTTGCAGGTTCAGGGGAAAGCAACTGGAAAAGTTGGCAAGCCCCTTCAGCCAATTCAAACAAGGAGAGTTCCCATGAAACTCAGCAATACAGTCGCCATCCTGGCAGCAGCCGCTCTTGTGACAGCCTTCTCCTGGTCACCTGTTGATGCACGCGCCGAGCGTCCCCGTGGGGATCGCTCCAGAACCGAAGCACCCCAGCAACGTGGAGAACGCGCTGAACGTGGTGAGCGCCCCGAACGCGGCCAATGGGCAGAACGTCAGGCCCGTGGTGAGGGAGCTGTGGAGCGTGCGCAGGAACGCAGGACCGAAAGAACACCGCCCGCCGCTGCCGTTTCCCCCGGAGCAATGACAGCCGTCTCCGGCGAAGATCCGATCGAGGCAGCAGCCCGCCCATATATGCGGCCTTTCTGGCAGAACGAACGAATCTCCAGTGCCCTGGAACTGAGCGAGGAGCAGTTGGCAACGCTGAAGGAAAGCCACGAAAAAATGTCCGGCGAACTTCGCGAAACCTTCCGTCCCCCCGTTCGCATTCTTAACTCCATACAGGAACAACTTAATAGCGACTCGGCAGATCTCGAAACGATCCTTGAATCTGTTGATCGCCTTGCAGAAAACCGCGCCCAGCGCCATCGTGCCATTCTCACCCATGTGGTGAATGTGAAGAACACGCTCAGCAAGGAGCAGGAGGATCGCCTGCGCGGGCTGGCGGAGCGTATCGCCCAGGGGAGTGAGGCCCGTCCCGACATGCCCGAGCGCCCCCGTCCGCAGATGACCCGGATGTCCCCCGAGGTTCGCCAGGAAATTGGCGTCATGGTTCGCGACGGAGCCACCCCGGATGAGATCCGTGAGTACCTCGAGGAGGCAGGCATTTCCCGCGACGAGATCAATCGTATGGTGGAGGGTGTTCGCGAGATGCGCCAGAACCGTGGAGAAGGTGCCGACAACCCCCGCATGCGTGAGCGCATGGAGCGTCGGGTTCAACCCCGCGACTGATCGCTGGACCTGATGGACCTGGAATAAAAAAACCGCCGGGGGGATTGTCCCTCCGGCGCTTGTCTATACATGGGGCTGTATCACCGGCCAATCAACCCCGTCCCCATCCGGAATGTTGCTGTATATACCATAAAGGGCAAGCCCCGCCGGGGTCGTCATCCCCAGATGCTGCCTTGCAACTTTTTCATCCACCGACGGCACGGTCTCAATCCGGAAGGCCACCGGGGAGTTTTGCAGGTCCGCCGGAAGGTGGAACTCGAGGAAACAATGCTCCCTCAGGGGAATGTAGTCGGCGGTGATGTCGATGCGGCCAACGACGGAAATGCGGATCCTTGTCTCACGCAGCGAGTCCCCATCACGACATTCCAACCCGACGAGAAACCGTACTTTTTCGCCAACCGGCCTGCACACAATCCAGGCCTCGGTTGCCAGCCAACGGTGCGGGCCGCGTATGTCGTGCTCGCCGAGGCCCTCCACTCCCTTCAGGTAGGGGGACGGGCTGTGTTCGCTGGTCATATCAAGGTTCTTGGGAAGATCCCCGAAAAGGGGAGTCAGGGCCTGCGAAACGGTTTCCGCCCCACTGTCACGGGAGACGGGCAGGAAGGTTGCCTCGTGGTGGACCAATCCCGACCAGGGGCATTTTTCCACCTCGCGCACCCGGAACACCGCCGCATTGTCGGCCCACTCAAAGCAGGATTCCAGGTGCGTTTCGTCCTCATGGACAGCAACGGAAATGGAGTAGTCCCCGTATCCAAGGCGGAGGGGGAATTCCACCTCGAAGGTGGCGACCTCGCCGCTTTCGAATCGCCCCGGTCTGATTCCGTGAAGGGCCGTGTTGGTGCCGAATATATCCAACCCCAACCGGTCGCGAAGGCCAATGCCCACCGTTGGGTTCTCAACGGGGGTGAGAAAGAGGACGCGAATGTATAGACGCAGCAGGTCGCCGGTCCGGAAGACCTCGCAGGGAGTCCCCGATTTGTTGCGCACCTCAAGCCTGCTGATCAATGCCTGGAAGGTGCCGCTTCGCCGTGCTCCGTCCTTCCTGTCATCGCCCTTGCCAACCCACGACACCGTCATGGCGCGATTTCCCTCCCCCTCGGAAGCAAGGAGGGCGTTGTAGTCCTCCAGCACCTGGCGGGGCGTGCCGAGGGACTGGATGGTTCCCTTGTTGAGGAGGATCGCCTCGTCGCAAAGGGAGGAAACCGCCGAGGGATCATGGCTGACGAAGAGGATCGTCGCCCCCTGTTCGCGGATTTCGCGGATGCGCCGCGTGCATTTTTGAGAGAAGCGGGCATCGCCCACGCTGAGGGCCTCGTCGACGATGAGGATCTCGGGACGAAGTGCCGCGGCGATGGAGAATCCAAGGCGCATGACCATGCCCGAGGAATAGGTACGTAGCGGTTGGTCTATAAACGGACCCAATTCGCTGAACGCGATGATTTCCGCCTCCAGCTTTCGAAGCTCCTCCGGCGACATCCCGAGAATCTGGCCGTTGACGTGGATGTTCTGCCGGCCGGTGAATTCCATGTGGAAGCCGGTCCCCAGTTCAAGAAGTGCGGCAACCCGCCCGTTGACATCGATGGTTCCCTCGGTGGGGAGAAGTGTTCCGGTGATGAGCTTGAGCAGCGTGCTTTTCCCGGCGCCATTTTGCCCGACAATGCCGAGGGCCCGCCCCCGTGGAACTTCAAGGGTTATGTTGCGAAGGGCCCAGAAGGAATCATGGTGGGTTCCAAGGCCGAACAGTTCCAGAAGCCTGTTGGCGGGGCGCTTGTAGAGCTTGAACTTTTTCGACACATTGTTGATGGTGATCATGGCGCCTCCTCCCCGTGGTGTTTCCGCGCCTTTGTATAGACAGCGACCATGCGTTCCACCATCCGTTCCCGGGAGTATCGTTTTCTGGCACGTTCCGCCCTGCGTGCACGGGAGGGTTCCGCCTCGGGGAGCATGACGAGCTGGTCGCGAAGTACTTCCGTCCACTCCTCGATGCCACCCTTGACGAGGATGCCGTCGCCCGTGTTTCTGACGACCTCGCCATGAGCGCCATTGGCGCTGGCGAGGACCGGTGTTCCCATGGTGAGTGCCTCGGCATTGGCCAGTCCAAAAGCGGGGGAGCCCTGATCGGCGTTGAGGAAAATATCCGCGGCAGCGAGGAGGGAGGGGAGGTCGCGCTGGTCGGTCGATTCGACGTGGCCGGGAACGGAACCGGGAAGGTGGACACGTGCCCTCAGTGCCGGTGGGAGGGTTCGTCTATACGCCGCGAGCGACTTCCATTCCGTTCCCGTGCCGGCGATCACCAGTTCCAGACTGGGGAATTCATCGGCCACGCGGAGGAAGACCTCCATGAGAATGTCAAACGCCTTGAGCTTCTCCAGGCGTCCCACGCCAACAAGCCAGATACTTCCCGGCGACTTGCCCCAGGCCCTTGCGGCCTCATCCCGGTCAATCATGGGAAAGCGCGTCAGGTCAAAACCGCGGGGAACGATGGCCAGGGGGGGGCGTGATCCCCGGGGCCAGCGGGCCTCGCGGGAAAGTTCGCGGAGGGAAAAGCGGGAGTCCACGACGAGAAACGGCGGGCGCCGTCTCGGCTTTGTGGATAGAAACCAGCGCCAGAATGGTTCGAAAAGGTGGCGGTGCTTGAAACGCCAATGAAGGCGCATCCGATCCCCGCGGGCCTGGGGAAGGACACCGCCATGGCGCAGGGCGGTCTCGCTCCACAGGGTACCATGGATGGTCGTCACCACCGGGAACTGGTTCCCCAGCCCCTTCCATGCGGGAATACCGGCGAAGCCCTGACAGTGGATCACATCAGGGCCGAGGGCGTTGATACGTTCCTTCATTGCCGGGCGCAGGAGATCCCAGAAGAAGCGCTTGTCGTAAAGACCAGGGCGTTCCCCGGCGAAGAGGATCTCGCCGTTGACCTTGAGGGGGGCGAGGGCGGGCTTTTCGGGGAGGGGGGTCGTCAATACACTGACCGTATGCCCCGCCTCCATCAATCCCGCTGCCAGATCCTGGACATGCCACTCCATCCCACCGGGGCGGTGGTGGGGGAAACTTCGGCTGACGAGGAGGAGATGCACGCCCTTGAGGGATTCCCTGGAATGATTTCCCGATCTTCACGCCATCGGCCATCCTGATTACCGGGGGAGCGGGAAGGGCGCAAGGGGGAGGGCGATTTTCGTTACTGGAACTCTCAGGCGTTGTGAAAAAAATCCCCCCGGTTCGCCGCTTTGGGGAACCGGGGGGATTGAGGGAGTCGGGGAGGATTGGCCCGGATTATTGGAGGGCGTGTGATTCGTCCGGGCGGCTTTGACTACGAATGATGTCACCGCCGCTGATTGTGCCATTGGTGGGATCGTAGGAGGCCCGGTTCCACCCCCCGGTCCCATTAGAAAAATCCACTTCAATGGGGTAGGTGTTGTAGTAATATCTGTCGGGGCCTGCGGAGCGAATGAGCCACGAACCGTACCGGAGCCGTTGGCTTCTATAAGTTTGAAGGAGCGCCAAGCCGTGGCCGTATACACCGGGCCGGTAGAAATTGGTCGGAAGGTAGAGAATCTGGCTGGCGAGGGGTTCATTCAGGTTCAGCGACGTTCTGAAGGTGTCCTGAAGGGCGGCATCGCTTGAAATGTAGGCGATGGGAGTGGTCAGGCTTCCTGCCATCCCATTTACACCCGGCCAAAATTTCCACCGTTGACTGGTACTCCAATTCCCACCATCGGGATTGGGGACAAGGGGGGAGTTGGGGTAGGTGGTCAGGGGAACGTGGTTATTGTCGATTGTGTATGTTTCAATGGCAGTTGCCACTGTTCTCAGATCAGAGACCTGGCGGCTGACTTTTGCCCGGGTCTGTGCTTCCAGGAAGTTCGGAACGGCGATGGCTGCAAGAATGGCAATGATCGCCACAACAATCAGTAGCTCAATGAGCGTGAAACCTTTTTTCATAATTTCGGACTGCATCCTGAGTTAAAAGTGGGGCCAACATGGGGATGAGATTAGCCGTTTCTTTCCCCTGCTGGCAACCGGTTTTCCTTATTCCAATGTTGGAATTTAGTGTTTGAGGCACCCCCGCAGAAAATCCACAACAGGTGGCTTATTTCCCCTTGCAGACCTCAACCACCTTGCAGCACCTTTCTCGCCCCCCGACAGCCCGCTCTCTGTCAGGGTTTTTAGTGGACGGATGGCTGAGCGGTTAAAGGCACCGGACTGTAAATCCGGCGGGCATAACGCCCTACGATGGTTCGAATCCATCTCCGTCCACCACCTCCTACTTCATCCCCCCTCCAGCACAATCCACTTCCGTCCCTGCACCCCTGTGGTGTTAGAATCGCCCTGCCATGAAGCTGACCCTCTTTTCCCTCTTCCCCCACTGGTTCGACGGCCCCCTTGGCGAATCGATCCTTGGTCGTGCCCGGGAGAAGGGGCTTTTTGAATGGCAGGTCGTCAATCCACGCGACTTCGCCACCGATGTTCACGGCACGGTGGACGGCCAACCCTACGGGGGCGGCGGGGGAATGGTGCTGCGGGCTGATGTCCTTGCCCGTGCGCTCGATGCCACGGTGGGTGCTCCCGGCGCGCCCAATCGCCCCCACGTTATCTACCTTTCCCCCCGGGGTCGGGTTCTAGATCAGGGAATGGCGATTCGTCTCGCCCGGCTTCCCGCCATGGCCCTCCTGTGTGGGCACTACGAGGCGGTGGACCAGCGACTCCTCGATACCCGTGTGGACGAGGAAATCAGCCTGGGGGATTTCGTACTCACGGGCGGGGAAATTCCGGCCATGGCGCTGGTCGATGCGATTGTGCGCCTCCTTCCCGGCGCCCTCGGGCAGGAGGACGGCGCCCTTACCGAGTCCTTCATGGGAGGGATGCTCGAAGGCCCCCATTACACGCGCCCCGCTGAATTTGAGGGCATTGCCGTCCCGCCGGTCCTTGGCTCGGGGAACCACGGGGCGGTGGCGAAATGGCGCGAGGAGCAGGCCCTTCGTGAAACCGCGCGAAGGCGACCCGAACTTTACGAACGCCTTCTTCTCCATCCCGACCAGGTCAGGCGGCTGGCTCGGCGGGGGAGGCCCTTCGCGATCTGGGAACAAGTTGATGGTGGGAACAGACTTTTGTATGCCCCGGCCCGTGTGAAGGCATTGATTGATGACCCGGAGGCGATTTTCAACCGTCGATGGGAAAAAGGGCTTTCCCCCACGATCAGATTGGCAGAAATTAAGGAAGCCTTCGGAGAGACGGCCGAAGAGGACCGGCTGGCCCTCCATCAGGAATTGAAGGCGATCGACTGGAGTGAGCATCCAGTGAAGACGCGGCAGTTTCTCCTGAATTTGCTTGGCGAACTGGATCAATTGTCGAATATAATGGGCTGACCCGGCGCAGAAAATCGCCCGGAAAACAGCCTTGACACAGCATCGTCCACCCCGTGCGATGTATCAGGAAAGAATCAGTGGCACCCACGAAGTTGATGGCACACAATACCACCACCCGAATTTGGAGGAAGGTCTCGTGAAATTTTTCAAGTTTCTCCCCGCTTTGCTTGTAGCAGTTGCCCTCGTAGGTACCGGTTGCGGAGGCGGTGATTCCGCAGAGCAACAGGCCCAGGCCACTGCCCAGGCTGCCGACAAGGAAGCCCTGATCCGTGACACCCTGCGTCAGGTCAACCAGATGCAAACCCTTGTCGAGGCCCTGAGTGAAGAGAACGCCTCCCTTCGTCGTTCCGTCGGTGAAATGCAGGAGCGCCTGATCATCCAGCGCGAGCGCATCAACGACGTGAACCGTCAGGTCAGCCAGACCCGGTCGAATCTCGCCGAAGGTTCCTCCCGTCTCGCCACACCGCCCCCCGCCCCTGAAACAGGTCGTGGCCTCGGTGGCTTCCTCTTCCTTATTCTGATCATTGTCATTGGTATTGTCGTCCTGATCATCATCATTCGCGCCTTCGCTGGCGGTGGTAATGACTTCGATGGCGAGTATCACGACTTCGATCATCTCGACGACGAAGACTTTGGCTTCGAAGACGACGATGAGGACTTCGAGGACGAAATCGAGGACGAGAAGGACGAGTCGGCCGACGACAAGAAGAAGGACAAGAAGGACGGCGACAAAAAGTAAGCCCTCAACCGGGGGGCACACCGCCCCCCAACATCAAATAATGCAAGCGAACCAACGCGGCCTCCTCAATGGGGGCCGCGTTTGTTTCCAGGGGCGCGGGGTGATCTGCTCGAACCGTCCAGTGGGGTGAATTCCGAATCGCCGCCACCTTCCCAACGGCTTGCCGAACTCCCCCCACGGTTCCTGTTCAGGTCATCAATTTCCAATTCCCATAGGATCGTCGTCCGCGCGTCTTCCTGAACGTGATATTCCGAGACGCAGATCGTGAGCGTCATCCCCCGCGCCTGGGCGACGATATAGCCCTGCTTCCCTCCCTCATCGTAACGCAGCTCCTCCGCCAACCAGCGATTGGCGACCAGGGCGCGGAGGTAATCCTCGTAAGTTCTTTGGGCACCCACTGTCGAGGTGCACAGCAGCTCGTATTGTTTTCCCGGGTTGAACAGGATGGTCCGTGGCCGAACGCCTGACACGCTGACCCTTGCCTGCTCGGGAAGCTCGCGGAGCTCCGTTCCCAGAAAGTCCTCCAGCTTGTGGGACCAGCCCTGGCGAATGGTCCTCGTGCCCTCCTCGATGGCGCGGTGTTCCGCCATGGCCTCGGGAATTTTGGCGAAAAAGTATTCGTCAGGCGTGTAGCTTCCGAAGAAGGTATTGATGCGCCGTGGAGGCTGGCGTGCCCGTTCCATCAGATCCTCAATGGTCTGGCGGGCGGCCAGATGGTCCACCACATCACCAATAACATCGCCGTAGGACTGCGGCTGGTTGGGGTTGACGAAGCCTCCGGAGATCCCGACGTGAACTGTATATCCACTGAGGGCAAGCGACAGCAGCACGGCCGCCCCAAAATTTGCCGGGGGCCGTTTCTTTGCTGCCGAAATGAAGTCCTTCACCATGCCCATCTTTTGTCGCACAAGCTCCCCGGATTATTTTTTCTGAATCACGGTGTCGTAATCGTCGGCCACGAAGATAATCTTGGAGGTTTGCTCCACGGCAACACCTTCCAGTTCCTCGCCCCGGTTCCAGCCCACATAGCCAAGGGTCCAGATCATCCCTGCGGCGAATCCACCCACGTGGGCACCGAAGGCGATGGCACTGTTTTCCCCGGCGAAGAACATGTTTGCCAGCTCCCGAATAAACCAGAATCCCCACACCACAATGGCGGAAATGGAGAACGCCTTGATGTATATCGGCAGAATGAACAGGAATTTGACCTGGCTGTAGGGGTACATCACCAGAAAGCCCCCAAGCACCCCGGCAATGGCCCCCGATGCTCCGATCATTGGGATAGGCATCGTTGTCATCGAGGCATGAAGGGCCGACGCCGCAATGCCGCAGGCCACATAGAACAGAATAAAGCGCCACGGACCAAGGGTGTCCTCCATCTTCAACCCCGCCACCAGAAAGAAAAAGCAATTCCCAAGTAGGTGCAGCAGGTCACCGTGGAGGAACATGGCCGTGATCAGGGTCAGGAGCGATTCCGCCCCCGACACATAACCAAGGCGATACACCATGTTTTCGTGCATTCCCGTCAAAACAAGGCCGAAATGAACGATGACATTGATGACCACGATCCCAATGGTTACCTTGGGAAAGCGAATAAGGGGGCGGTTTACACCGACTGGGATCAGCATCCTGGCCTGCTTGTTACCTCGGCAAATTCATCAGCTTCAAAACGTGCCTTTGGCCACCGTGCAATGCAATCGGGATTGAAGGCTTCCCTCAAAATTAAAAGCCCCCCGGGTGCAACATATCAACGGGCGGACATTCGCCGGATGCGCTTCACCACATCCGCCAAAAGGGCTGGCACGAGAATCAGGACAAGGATCAGCCCCGTCAGATGCCCCACCCACCCCGCTGCATGCTCCTCGCCACCAATGGCCGCCACCGCGAGGCCGGGAAACAGACCCAAGGCAAGCTGGTCGATGAGGAGTCCGGCACCGATGGCGCATCCAATAATACATGCCAGATAAACAACCAGCCCCCGCCCGCCAATCATGGCACGAACGGCCAGCATGGAGGCGAGACTCGTTGCCGGGCCGGCAAGCAGCAGGACCAGCGCCGTCCCCGGAGACATCCCCTTCGCCATTAACCCGGCGGCAAGGGGGGTCGCCGCCGAGGCACACAAATAGACAAGCACACCAACAACACAGACGGCCAGCATCCCAACGATGCCGCCCCCCAGCCATGCCTCCAGCACATTGGCAGGGAGGATCGCCAGGGCCAGCCCCGTTGCGAGAAAACCGAGAACATAATAAATGGCCATCGATGGGAGGAGATTCCCAAAGGCATACGTCTGCCCACCCCACAGACCCGGCCTCTCGTCCTCCCGGGGGAGGGGGTCATTTCCGCAGCACCCTCCCTTGCCACACGAGTCCTCGCCGTCCACCTTCCCGGGCACACTTTCGCCGCCCCTCCTGTCGAGAAGGTTCAGCATCAGTCCCGTGATCAGGCCGGTCAGGAAGGTCACAAAAAGCCGAACCCCGGCAAAGAGGGGGTTCATCATGCCGATGGTCAGGAAAATGGAATCGACCCCTGATTGCGGGGTGCTGACAAGAAAGGCGCCGGTGGCCCCCCTTCCCGCCCCGGAGCGGCGAAGTTCCATGGCAACGGGAAGCACGGAGCAGGAGCAAAGGGGAAGGGGAACCCCAACAAGTGTTGCCCGGGCCACGGACTGCCAGTCCGGCTGCGCAAGCCATTGGCGCAATGCGGAGGGTCGCATCCAGCTTTTCAGCAACCCGGCAAGGACCGTCCCCCCCAAAATCCAGGGCGCCGCCTCCGTAATGACCCACCATGTTTCCGCCAGCAATGTGCGAATCTCCCAGTCCGAAATCCTTCCCCAATGGATGCCATCCTCATCGGGGAGGACAAGGTGGATCCCGGTGCAATTTCAGACCCAGTTTTTCTGTGGTGGAATGAATTGATTCTTTGGAGAGGCAGGGGGGTGGGGAGTCCCATACGGGGTGGTCGCAAATTGCGACCGCCTTCGACCCCTCGCTCGCCGAAAAAACTGATTGGAATTGAATGGGTGGGAAGATGGCACGCCCGACGGGATTTGAACCCGTGTTGCCGCCGTGAAAGGGCGGTGTCCTGGACCAGGCTAGACGACGGGCGCACCGGTGAAACCCCCTTGCGGGGGGGCGCAAGTGAAGGCCAACCACACCCCCCATGTCAAGCGCCCATTAGCGGAAATTCGTAAAAAAAACGACGGACCCAACAGGTGTTGGGCGTCGGATCAGGATTCGCCCGCAATTGCCGCCAAAAGCTCGGTGACCACGGAGCCACGCGCCATGTCCTTCTGGTCCTGGGAGGTGAGGTTTTTCACGCGTACCTCGCCCCGGTCCCACTCCTCGCCGCCCACAATGGCGACGAAGTCCACGCCGGATTCATTGGCGGCCTTGAATTGTTTGCTCAGGTTCTTCGCGCGGTAGACAAAGTCGGTGGGAATTCCTGCGGATCGGAGTTCCTCCGCCAGCTTGAGGGCGTCGTATTTCACGCCTCCGTCGAGGTACGCGACAAGGACCCGGGGGCGGTTGGTACGGGGGATTTCGATCCCCTGGGATTCAATGGCGAGGAGCACCCGCTCGATGCCGGAGCCAAAGCCCACGGCAGGGGTGGCAGGCCCTCCGATCTGTTCCACGAGACCGTCGTAGCGGCCTCCACCACCGATGGTCTTGATGGCTCCATCGAGGGTGTTGCATTTCACTTCGAAGGCGGTCTTGGTGTAGTAATCGAGACCGCGGACCAGTTTCGGGTCGATCTCGTAGGGAATGCCCAGAATGTCGAGCCCTTCCTTGACCTCCTCGAAGTGCTCCGAGCACTCGTCGTTGAGGTAATCGAGAATGCGGGGGGCGTCGGCGAAAAGTTCCTGGTCGACAGGATCCTTCGAGTCGAGGCACCGCAGGGGGTTGGTGTGGACGCGGGAGCGGGAGTCCTCGCTCATGCGGTCCATGAGGGGCTCCAGGAAGGCCACCAGCGCCTCGCGATAGACAGGACGGCAGTTGGGGTCACCGACGGAGTTGAGGTGCACTGTCAGGTCGGTCAGGCCCAATTGCCGGTAAAAGCCATGGAGTATGGCGATGACCTCCACGTCGGCGGCGGGGGTGCTTTCCTTGAAAACTTCCAGGCCAAGCTGGGTGTGCTGGCGGTAGCGGCCCCGCTGGGGACGTTCGCTGCGAAACATGGGGGCGATGTAGTAAAATTTCAATCCCGAGGAGGAGCGTGACAATCCATGTTCCACGACAGCGCGGCAAACGCCGGCGGATCCTTCCGGGCGAAGGCAAAGCTCGAAACCGCGGTCGGCATCGTCGGCAAAGCTGGAGCGGCGGACGAGATACATCTCCTTGTTCACAATGTCGGAGGTCTCGCCACTGGTGCGCTTGAAGAGCTCGATTTCCTCCACCACCGGTGTTTCGATGTACTGGTAGCCGTGGGCTTCGACCCAGCGTGTGAATTGGGAACGGACCCATGTCCACTTGTCGGTCTGGTAGATGAATTGTTTCTGGCCGACGGGAAGAACGTCGCCCATGCCGCGGATGGATTTGATCTTGGATTGGCTCATGGTGAATCGGCTTCGGATGGTTTTTTTGGCAGCAGGGTGCCTGGAAAAAATGACCGGGCCGCGCCTGTTGACGGGGCCCGGTGGGATCGGGGTTTTCAGCTGGGACGGGCAATCAGGTGCGCCCGGCGGTGATTTCCTCTTCGAGGGCCTCCACATCAACTCCAAGGCGACGAAGCTGGATGCGGGCGGTATTGTCGGTGGTGAACTGACGGGCGGTGCTGCGCAGCTGCCACATCATCATGTCGCGCTGGGTGGGGTTTTCCTCCAGCTCGGGGAGGGGATCAAAACGCTCGGTGAGGACGGTCTTGTAGATCTCCCGCGCGCGGTCCTCCTCGCCAAGGAAGGCACGAATGCGTGCCTCGCCAAGCATGGCCTCGTAGCGAAGGAATCCGGCCTCGTTGATGTCCCTGACCTGGGAGTAATAGTCCAGGGCCGCCTGAATGGCAGCGCCTGCGGCGGCATCATCACCGAAGGTCAGAAGCCAGCGGTTTTCGTTGGCAAAGGCAAGGGCATGAAGGGCAGCGGCCAGCTCGAAGCGGTCGCCCCGTGCGCGGACCTCATCGGAATAGAGCTGGAAGAGCTCAATGGCGCGGTCGGTGTTGGTGGGGTTTCCGATGGTGTCGCCCTCGAAATAGAAGGCGTTCGCCTTGAGGAAGAGGGCATTGCGGGCGGAGGCACTGCCACCAAATTCGGCGATGACCACATCGGCCTTGTCACGGACCTGGGACATGCCCTGGCCCCGCTCGGGGGTACCCCAGGGGTGTTCGATCAGTGTGTTGTCGAACAGGGTAATCGCTTCAAACAGCTTGTCCGTCGCCTGACGCAATGTCGCCTCGCGGCGGTTTTTGGTAAGTTCCGTAATTCCAAAGATGAGGAAAATGCCAACAACGACAGAGAGGATGAGTGTGGAGTTGCTGCGAATCCAGAACATCGCCGCATCGGTCCACTCCAGAACCTTGTCGTCCTTGAGGTCTTCCTTGGAAATTTTTGGGGATTCTTTTTTCTTGGCCATCTGGGTTTCCGGGGTGAAGTGGGGAATAATCCCCTAAACACACCAGCGAAGTGGTGCGAGGGGGCTGCTTTTGTCCTCCCCGCCCGCTGCCATGGCAAGGGAATTTCCCCCTCCAAAGGGAATGTCAGCCGGACTTTCCCACTTGTCCCCGCATTATCGAGTCCCCAAGTCGACGAACTTCACAGAAAAGGAGCATGGGGACCCCCGTCAGGTAACATCTGAATGGCCCCGTGGTGAGGTGCACAGGGGGGCGAACTCCCTTGGGGCGCAACTCAGTAAAATATAGACCTTGTTGACTCAAGACGGCTTGATTGGGGGCATTCTGATCTGGAGGATGCTCCCAATGACCGCTGCT
>JAFIGB010000371.1 GCA_020831705.1 Candidatus Sumerlaeia bacterium
AATCCCCGGCGGTGGCGATTGGCGCCCGGCCCTTCGCGAACCCGGCCCCACCTCGGTGCGTTTTCTCATGCCTCGCCCGATATTTCTCCGTGCCATGGAATTTGTTCATGCCGAATCGGCGGGATTTTCCTCCCACTTCAATCTGAAAAGTTTCCGCGTCTGGGGGCGGGAGCGGAGCCAGTCACCGTGGTTGCTGCTGGCGGAACAGCGCCATGAAAACCCCGTGGATCGGGAGCGGCTTATTCTTGCCGATGCGCCACGACTTGCAGAAGTACGTCTGGAAATCATCGAGCCAAACTTTCTTCCAGGGGGCGACACCGCACGACTCGTGGAAGTCTTTTTCTGGGGGCCGGAAAGGCCGTTGGAGCGCTGAGGGAATCGTGGAGCCAAGCCGTTTTTAAATTTAATACATGACGTTAAACCGAATCGATGAGGTCGACTTATTGGTTGCACTGGGGGAAGGTCGTGGTCGAGACACGAGACCTCTCCGGGGGGAGAGGATGGACTCCCTGGTTTTCCAACTTGGAGCGGACATAAAAGTGCCACAAAGTAATGTTTCCGAGGAACCATTCATTTATCCATTGGACCGTGAATATACACCGGCCCGGGAATGGGTGATCCCTGCTGTCTTTCTGATTCTTGCCCTGGCAACCCGGTTTTTACTCCTTGGTTCCAAGGATCTTTGGTTCGACGAAGTCCAATCGGTATATGATGGGATGTACCCCCGGGAAAGGGGGATGTCCCATTGGTTGTTTTTTCACCTGATGGAGTTCTTTCGTGGATTCGTTAATGACGTGACACTTGGCGTGCGCATCTATCCAGCGTTGCTGGGAGCATTGGCGGTCCCCATGATGTACTGGGTTGGGCGGCGCCTTTGGAGCGTGGAGGCGGGTGTCGTGGCGGCGGCGATTCTCCTCACATCCCCCTTTCACCTGTATTACTCCCAGGAGGCCCGTTATTATGCACCGATGGTGTTCTACTCCCTCCTGGCCATCTGGATGGTTGTTGAGTTTACTACACGCACGGGTCGTTGGCGGTTCCTCCTTCTTCCCGTTGCGGGGTTGGCGTGCTGGCTCAATGTTGTCCATCATCCTGCAACAATCCCGTTTGTTGCGGCGTTTTCCCTGGTCGGTGTCCTGGTTCTTTGTCTATCCAATGTCGGGCTGGACGCCCTACGCGAGTTGATCCCCCCATTGCGCAGGATCCCTGCAATTCGCTGGGTTCTTCTCGGTGCCGGACTGATCACCATGGGGCTTTCACTTGTCATTCTGACCGGGTTGCGCGAGCGCGTATACACAAGTCTCTTCGAATCCCCCTGGGGGGAAACCCCCAATGTGGAATTCACCTGGCAATTCTTTCAGCGTCACCTTGAGGAGTACGGATGGAATCTCACCCACTGGGGTGGGGGAGTGCGCTTGTTCGGGGCCATTGTTTCCCTGCTTCTTGTACTCGCAGGATTGGTGTTGTTGCTCATGCGTCGCACGGCGATCGGCCTGATATTTCCGGCAACGATTGTGGCCAGCTTTCTCGCCATTTTTGCCTACTCCCTTCCCGATGCAACGTATCTGGTCAAATATTCCTGCGCAATCATGGCGCCGATGGTGCTCCTCGCCGGGGTGGCGATTGGAACCGGCCTGCGGGCAACCAGTCGGTGGACCAATTCCATCAACCCACGGGCCCATCTTGCCGCAACGGGTGCCGTTGCTCTTCTTCTGGCGATTGGGCAGTCTTCAGGCATGATGAGCAGCTATACACTCCACAAGATGCCCATCAGGCCCCAACTGGAGTGGGTCAACGAGCATCATGAGGAACCCACACGGGTCTTTGTCTACGGTCATGCGGCCTACGTGGCGGCGATATACGCGGACACCCTCGACCCCCGCCATGAGCTGGTCTACATCCCGCGCAATACACGGTCCCTCGGTCATCAGGAGGTGGAGCAGATCCTTGGTGCGGCCCTTGATGATGGACATGTCTATTTTGCCAAGGCATGGCATTGGGACATCCCCCCCGTCCTTGGGGAGTTTCTGGAGGAATATTCCACCGTGGTGGAGACCTTCCGATCCTTTGAGCACCCCACCCAGTCCGGGTTTCTTCACCGTATTCAATATACCGGTGATGAGAATGACTCGGTGTTCGACCGACCCGGTGGTGCCATCAGCGATGCCCCCATATTCCCCCGCCCCAAGGTGGACAAGGCGGCACCCACCGGACAGCGGGGTCTGGAACTGCGCACCGCCACGCGGGTCGAATATGACATCCCCACCGATGCAGGAAAAACGTACCGCTTCGAGGTCGACATCAATCCCGGGTTACCCAGGATCTGGGCCTTCTCCATCGAGGATAAGAACAACACCGGTTTGGTCTTCCTCATTGATGATTCCCAATCCACTCCCACAACACTCCGTGGGTATATCACCACCGAGGTCGCCAGCGCGACATTGGTCCTCACCCACCTGACGGATCTCCAGCAACTCGGCATCCCCGATCGGGGCCTTGTCATTGATCGATTGCGGGTGACCGAGGTGGATCGCCCCGGCCAGCCCTCTCCGGGTGTCTTCCCCATGCCCGCCCTTCAGGAGTTTCCCATCGGACCCGAAAACAATCCTTTGCATGGATGGACGATGAATCCCCCGGAAAACTTCACCGTTGCTCCGGGAGATGATGGTGCGATGGCGGTGGTCACCCTGGAGGAGGGCCCCGATGGGTCTTTGATCACACCGGCGATCTCCATTCCAAGCGATGGAGCCCTGTTGATGGTTCGGGCGGGTGTCCGATCCGTTGACCTGTTTGGTGCGGGGGGAAATGCGGTGATCCTCTTTCTCAATGAACAGGGGCAGGCCATTGGCCAGGAATTTCTGGCCTCCCGGTCATGGAGTTCAACCATCCGATGGCATCTGGTGGAACGGGCCCTTTATCTCGACAATGGCTGGCATCACTTCGACGGATTGCGCCCAATCCCCCCGGGGACAAGTCATTTTGCCATCAGCTTTCCCCTTTGGAAAGCCGACGGCCGCTGGTTCCCCGATGCTGCCAACGAACTTCACCTCGCACCGATTCAACTTGGTGTTCTCTCGCCTGAAGGATTGTAAAGAGCGGCCTTTCGACCCGTTTGACCACCGATAATCGACCACTCAATACGGGTATGACCGGGGTCATTTCGGTCCAACAAATGGTATTCGTGACAAAAGGTCTCGTTTTTTCCATGGCAAATGCCCTCTTACCACCACGCTTTGCGCAATTTTACGCACATTGCACATGGGCACTCTTTTCGATACGTCATTGACCAGTGATCGGGAAGTTGTTTGGCCCCCGGAATATGACCAGGACGATACCATGATGAAAGAAAAGGAACGCCTTCGAGCCCTCGTTGCCGATGATGACCCGTCGATGCGAATGACGGTGCGCCATCTCCTCGAGAAGTGGAATTTTGAAGTCAGGGAAGCAAACGACGGTTGGGCCGCATGGCGGGCCTTTGGTGAGGAGGATTTTCCCCAACTCGTCATTCTGGATTGGGAGATGCCGGGGCTGGAGGGTTTGGAAATCTGCCGCCGCATCCGCTCGACCTTCGGCGAGGAAGGGATCCATGTGATCCTTCTGACCATGAAGTCGGGAACCGGCAGTTGTGTCCGGGGGTTGGAGGCCGGGGCGGACGACTACATCGTCAAACCCTTTGAGGTGGAGGAATTTCGGGCACGGGTTTTTTCCGGCGAACGTATCCTGCGCATGCGGGAAGCTTTGGCTGGAAAAATCCGCGATCTCGAAGGAACCCTCGCGGACATCCGCACCAAGGGAGGGATGATTTCCTCGTGCTCCTGTTGCGGCAAGGTCAGGAGCGAATCCGGAGGCTGGGAAAACCTGGAGGATTATCTTACCCGAAGGACCGGAGTGCTGTTTTCACACACGGTCTGCCCCGATTGTTACCCAACGACAAAGGAACTGGAGCCTTCCCCGGAAGGTGGAAAGTAACCGCAACGACTTCCCTTGTCCCCCGAGCGCCGGGTACCGTCATTGATGCGTGGAGCAGGATTCAATTTCCCCCACCGAGGTGACAGCGATGGCCAGGCAGAAAGCACTTGTTGGCGTGATCATGGGATCTAAGTCCGATTGGGAGACGATGAAGCACGCCGTGGAGATGCTGGAAAAGCTGGAAATTCCCCACGAAGTGAAGGTGGTTTCCGCCCATCGCACCCCTGAGTTGCTTTTTGATTACGCCGAAAGCGCCGAGGAGCGCGGGCTGGAAGTCATCATCGCCGGCGCGGGCGGCGCGGCGCACCTTCCCGGGATGTGTGCCTCGCGAACGATGCTCCCCGTCCTCGGTGTTCCTGTTCAGTCCAAGGCCCTCAACGGCATGGACTCCCTGCTTTCCATTGTCCAGATGCCAGCCGGTGTTCCCGTTGGCACCCTCGCCATTGGGAGGGCCGGTGCAACGAATGCCGCCCTGTTTGCCGCTTCGATTCTCGCCCGGACGGATGGTTCCGTCCACAAGGCGCTGGAGCGGTACCGCTCCAACCAGACAAAAGCCGTCCTCGAATCACCCGACCCGAGAAAATAACCTCATTGGCACCGTGACAGCAGTTCCTCCACATGGGAAGGCATGGCGAAGGCCGCCCGGTGGATGGCTTCGTTGTAGTAATTCCTTGGTGTTGCATGCTTTAGGAATCGATCAACGGGGAAGGAGGAAGTGCGCGGGTCGTTCCCCTTCGATCCCAGGGCGAAGTACCAGGATCCCGTGTGATAGATGGGGATTTCTGAACGGAACAGACAGGTGTTCGGAAAAATCCCTGCCAATTTTTTCACAAGTGTCTCAACGACCCACGGCTTGATCAGCGGATTTTCTGATGTATGTGTGGCGGTCAAACCGTCCTCTGTCAGGATGCGGGAAACGTGGCTGTAAAAATCGGAATTGAACAGGCCCTCACCCGGCCCCAGGGGATCCGTCCCGTCAACAAGCACCACATCATAACTGGCATCCGGCGCCTGGTTGACGTGGGCCACGCCATCGCCGATGATTAACTCCGTCCTTGGATCATTGAAGCCACCCGCGAGGGCCGGGAAGTGGCGCCTGCATTGTTCAACCACCATGCCGTCGATCTCGACCATGACGGCCTGCTCGACGCCGGGATGATTGAGGACCTCGCGAAGCGTCCCCCCATCACCACCACCAATGATCAGGACACGGCGCGGGTTGGGATGGGAATAGAGGGGAACATGGGCAAGCATCTCGTGATATCCGGCTTCATCCTTCTCGCTCACCTGCACGACCCCATCAAGAATCAACATCGTGCCGTAATCATGGGTCTCGATGATCCGTATGGTTTGAAATTCACTTTTCCCCTCGAAAAGGACACGGCGGATTTTCCACCGCACCTGTTCCGTCGGGCTGTTGTGTTCCGTGAACCATTCTTCCATGTCATATCATCCGGGCGTGATTGATCTCCCACCGGCAGAGGGACTGCGGGGTTGGACCATGGCGTTATTCGTAGGAGGGCAGGGACCGGCGGGGCAAGGGTGTGGTTACGTCAGGGAGTGGACCACTGACGAACCGGCCGCATCCGGTCATCCCCGCGGGTCAACCGCTCCCAAAGGCTTGCCGAGTAATCCCCGCGGCCCCTGTTGAACCAGCGATCGTAGGGAATCTCCTCCTCGGGAAGAAGTTGCAGCCCCCACAGGGGAATTCCGTCGGACGATGCTCCGTAGCGATAATCGCCAACCAGGCCCGGGGGTACATCGCCCTCGATCCACCCGGTAAAGTCATTCGCAAACCAGGCAAACGTCTCGAACCCTGCAACAGCCCGGGGGGTTCCGGTCACCGTGGTCGGGAGGTCATCCGCGACCAGGTGGGGGACCGAGGTTCCCTCCCGGGCAAGGGTGGAGGACACCCAGGGGGTGCGAACATCGTCCATGTATATCATCCCTTCGTGACGGTAGACGCTTCGCCACATGACAAGGGTGCCGGGTGCAGGAAGGGCGCGGCCAACCTCCGGGGTATGCCCCCGGGATTCCGCCAGGATGGCCTGGGCGGTAAGGGCGCGCCCATTCATCACGAAACCCGCCAATGTATAGACAAGCGCAATCACCATCGCGATCCGTGCGGGGGAGGAACGGCGTACAATCACCGATGCCACCAACCCGGCCAGAAGGACAGGCGTGAAGAACAGGTCCACGATGGGAAGGGCATCCATGGAGATCCGTGCATTGGAAAATGGCCAGAACAGCACCGTGCCGTAGGAGGTCAGGGCATCGAGAAGGCCATGGGTGAAACATCCGATAATGCCCGCGGCGAGAACCGTCGGAGCAATGGAGCGGAACTTCTTCAGGAGCAGGAGCGGCGCGACGCCAAGGGCCCCCACAAGGGGAGCCAGAAAAATGGAGTGAGTGAAGTGGCGATGGTAAACAAGTCCCACAAGGGGGTCGGATGATTTGATAAGTACGTCAATATCGGGCATCGCCCCTCCAATAAATCCGGCGAGGAGGACGGCGCGCGTGTGGCGATTTCCGAGGACGGTGGCAGCTGCAGTGGCCCCAAGCAGGCCATGGGTAAGTGGATCCATAAAGCTTTCTGAGTTATTTTTGATGACCAATCCCCGGCAGGGGACAAGTGGATCGGAAGCGGTTTTTGCGCCAACCGGCCCGACACAGAAAACCCCCGGGAAACCGCGAAGGTCGCCCGGGGATTGATTGGTCAGGTTTGAAAGGGGTAAACCGGGGCTGGACTACATGCGGTCCATGCGACGGTTCTGCTTGATCAGGCGGCGGCGCAACTTGCGTCGTGCGGCCTCCTCCTTGCGCTTGCGACGAACGGAGGGCTTTTCAAAAAATTCACGACGGCGAACTTCTGAAATCACGCCTGCCTTCTGGCATTCCTTCTTGAAACGCTTGAGCGCCCGATCAATCGCCTCTTCATCTTCGAGGAAGATTTGCGGCACTGGGGATGACACCCCCTTCCTGAGTCAAAATCCATGGAGGGTGGAGAATTCCAATCCTCACATCGCGGGGAATTAAGGAGGGACTTGCCCAACCGTCAAGGGGAATCGCCCCTTCAAGTCCGGTTGGTCCAAAAAGTCAAGCCCGGCCCGCCGGGATTTCCGACTCACTCGCCGGGGGTGTCGCCGCCCCAATCCCACTGCTCGCCGTGGAGGGCGTCGATAATCATGTCGATTTGCTCGGCAGAAAGGGACCGCCCGAAATCAGGCATAGCGGCTTCGCGAATGCCCTGGGCGATGTTGCGATGGATTTCCTCCCGGCTGGAACCATATTCCCAGCGGCCATCCACCAGATTGCTGGCGCTCCGTCCCCGGCCGTGTTGGCCGTGACAAATCGCGCAATGATTGGCGTAGGGAATCCATCCGGGGTGGGTCGCATTGGCAACCGGTGCCGCATCCCCACCGTCGGAACCTCCGCATGCGGAAACCATCCAGAGCATGATGAGTCCGAGAGCCGTAAGGACTGACAGGGAGGCAATTCCGGGGTATTTCATGGGCTTTTAATTGAATGCTCCGTGGCGTTTGTGGGAATGATTCGATTCATTCACCGGGCCATTGTGGATATATGGACCCTGTTAAGGGCAAGGGAAACAGGAGCGGGTAATTGCAATGTCAATTCACTCAGAAGGCTGGAAGCAATCCCGCCGGACTCGGGCGAGGCTTGCAAAATAGATCGTTGCTGCCCATCGGAGCATGATAATAAAGAAAATTGTGTATATGATCAGGTAGACGATGGCCATGGTTGTGTCCTGGAAGGTTCGGAACGTGCGCCCCAGAGCGAAGGTGCTTGCGGCAATGGCGTGAAGTATCCATGGAACCAGGGGGTAGGCCATCACCAGAAGGTGTCGGAAGTGTTCCGACTTCTTGATATGGGGGTGACGGATGGTTTCCTGGGCGATGGTAAAGAAGGTGACGAAGGTCAGGATGGTTGCCACGGTTCCCATGAGTAGCGAGGAGAAGTAGTCCAGGATGCTGACGGGGTATTGCGAGAACTCCCCAAGGGCCTCCGGCATGAAAAAGTGGGCAATGTAATGGGAGGGGGCCAGTAGGCTGAAGATACCGGGGGCAGTGAGAATAATATAGGCAAAAACAAGAGGGGCGAAAATCATGGCGTATCGATCCCGAAATCGGAGGGGCGCAAACTGAAGGTCCTGATTCTCGAGAAAGGTTTTTTTATACATCCGAAGGGGGTAAAAGAAGACGGCCCCGATGAGATAGAGAAAATAATAAATGAGAAAGATACACATAAAGCAGGAAACGAGAAAGATCGGCCCATAAACCCCCTGCTTGAGGAGCTGGTTCAAAAAGAGGGTCTGCACATATTCGGAAAGAATGAGGAAAATAGTGGCACCAAAGGCAAGCCATGTAAAGACACGGAACTTCCTCCAGCACCATGCGGTGAGTTCATCCCGCGTGATATACTCCCAGCATGGTCCAACCAGCAGCCCCAGTCCCTGCAGGCCACTGAGTTGCTGCCTGTTCCCATTTTCCTCACCCATTTATTCCTCCGGCTGGAACAGGTATTTCCTGGCGTTGACGAGGTCCGCATTGAGCCAGTCGGCGAGCATGTACCAGGAAATCACGGGTGGCAGCAGGAACATCATCAACCCGACGAGGAATATCAGGATCATTCCAAAGCCCACACCGGCTCCCTCACCGATGAGCATGAAGGAAAGGGGGATACCGCAACAGGTCAGGCCCGAAACCAACACCCAAATGATCATGTACAAAATAAACGGCCCGGCCACAAAGAAGAACCCGGTATTGGGCATCGCTCCACACTGACGATGTTGGAGCAAACGCCGGATGACCATCATTGCCATGATCAGGATCAAGGGTGGGTAATACACCACCGAGAGCATGCTGAAGATGACCATGAAGATGGCCGTAAAGAAAACCTCCATTCGCTGCTGGACGGTTTCGGTGGGAATCCCAAAGAGAACAAAGAGAGCTGATGCAGCCATCAAGAGAAGTGCCCCAACGAAATAGGGAGTCAGCACGATGACAATGCCACGCAGGTAGGGGACGATAATGGCCGCGATTCGCTCCTCGAAGGACAGGGGGGCGCTTTGCAGGCCCTCCTCCTCACCAAATGTCATCTTATAGACATTTGGGGCGAAGGACACCACACTCAAAATCGCAAGAATGATCAGGTAGATATACGCAAAACACCCAAGTGTCGATCCGACAATCGACAGGACCACCAGGAGCGGCATCAGGGAGTGATCGGGCGGGACGAATTCCATGACATTGGTGAATGATCCGCCCCAGCTCAACAGGGTCATCACGAACCCAATCCAGATCCATTTCTGGTATTTCTTCCACACACGTTGAACCAGCGGGTTCTCCCGGTGTTCCCGTTGGCACCATCTGAAGAGTCGCCCGAGGTTTTTAACCCGGGCCAGTGGCTCCACAAATGGGGAGTTTATGTTGGGTGACTCCATGGTCATTCTTCCGCCTTGAACAAATATTCTCGCGCCAATTTGGCTTCACCCATGGAGAGGGTGTAAAGCTTACAATTGAGAAGAATCAACACGATGGCAACCACCCAGCTTTTCAATGCCAGGGAAAGCTCGAAATGAATACCGGAGACAAAACCCATGGGCATGCTGCAGGAAAAGCACATGATCCCCACGATGGTGACCACCGACCACACCAGCGGTGCGGAGACACTCCATCTAGTTGTGAACCTGGGGTGGCGGTCCAACTGGAGGAATCGGCGCCGTGCCATGACAAGGGTCGCCAGGTTCATGGCGATGATCACCATGACGTGGCAGACGAAATAACTGGCGACCATGGAGATGATCGCCCACACCTCGATGGCGGCGCCTTGCTCCTGAAGGGTGAAAATGTGCCTGAATTCCATGGCGGCCCGGCCCCACCAGGCCAGCGAGGCGACATACATGGGGGCCAGAATGATGGTAAGGGCGACCATCACCGGCCCCATGGCGGCGTTGTATTGCTCCTCGTAGCTTCTCGGGATCAACCGGAGGGATGTGTCCTTCCCGTAGGACTCCATCCAGCAAACCCCTGAAAGCTTCCAACCGACCTGGGCGATGATCGCGACAAGCAGGAAAGGCATCAGGGAGTAGGCGCAGATGAATCCCACAATGAGGAGTTCAACCGAAAGAAGTTCAAAGAGGTCGATGTTTGCCAGCAATGGAAGGACCGACAGGATGGCGAAAAGGAGGATCAGGAAAGCATGGATCCCCACCCACCAACGAATTTTCAACCATGCCTTGCGGGCAAGGACATCGTGGCGAAAGGCATGAATGAATGCCAGTATGGTGAGCCACTCGCGGCGGAGGATTTTCGTCCCCTGTGTATTGTCCTGCGGTGGTTCGCTCAACGGGGTGAACTCACCTTCTGGTTAGATTTCCGCGGCGCTGGAAATTTCCGGGTTCATGTCCCCTTCCGAAGTGGAAAGATAGACGGCACCGGTCGCATCACCGGTGATATTGACAACGGTGCGGAGGTGATCCAGCGGTCGATCCACGACGATGATCAGCGCCATCCATTCGAGGGGGAGGCCCAGGGCGTTGAAGACCACCACCATCGTGACGAGTCCCGCCTGGGGGACGCCTGCGGCGCCGATCGCGGCGAGTGTCGCCGTAAAGAAGACCAGAATTTGCTGCATCAACCCCAGTTCATACCCAAGCAACTGGGCGATGAACATGGCGGCAATGGCTTCGTAGAGAGCGGTTCCGTCCATGTTGATGGTGGCGCCCATGGGAACAACCAGGTCGGCGGAGCGCTTGTCCACGCCCAGATGCTCCTCCACAACCCGAAGCGTGACGGGCATGGTCGCCGCCGAGGAGGAGGTGGTGATGGCGAGAATTTGAGCCTCATAAATTCCCTTGAAAAACTTGATGGGGCTGTAACCGCACATGAACTTGAGGATGAGGGGATATACAATGAGGATGTGCGTGAGCAGGGCCAGACACACAGTGGCAAAGTATTTCCCCATGGGGCCGACGATCTCCGGTCCCATGGTCATGGCCAGATTCGACGCCAGGGCGAGGATGCCTGGTGGAGCCAGCCAGATAATCACCGTGACCATCTTCATCAGCGCCTCGTTGATGGCATTGAAGAAATCAATGGCCGAGCGCGCCTGACTGCCGCAAAGCATGAGCATGAAGCCCAGGAACAGGCCGAAGAAGACGACGCCGATCAGGTTGGTCTCGGCCATCGACTTGAAGGGATTCTGGAAAATGTTGTCGATCTGCATGTCGATGAAGTCGATTACGCTTTCCGGGGCGCGAAGGGCGATCGACTCCTGGGTTTCCCCGGCTGCCTGAAGGCTTGTCTCGGGCAGGCTTGCCCGAAGCTCCTCCGCATCCGTTCCCGCACCCGGCTGGATAATGTTCGTGTAGAAGATGCCGATCAGGACGGCGAAGAAACTCGTCAGGAGGAAAAAGCCCAGAACCTTGAAGACCTTGCGGCGGACCTCCCCGGTGCCGTGGAGGTTGGCCATGCCGGTGATGACGGAAAAGAGCACCAGGGGAACGACGATCATCGTCAGCGTTCTGAGGAACAATTTCCCGAAAATCTGAATGCTCTCAATGAAGCGGACGAGGGGGGCGGCCTCGGTTGCCTGGGCAATGGCGCCGATACCAACGCCGAGAACAATGGAGCCAATCAGGGCAAAAGTCAGGTTACGTTCGGTGAAAAACTTCACGCTCGATCTCCGGTGAAGCCCCCAAAAGGAGGCAAAGTAGGTGGATTTAACTGTTTGCTCCTTGCCCCAAGAGCACCTCATTCCACACCATTTGCCCCAGTCACCCTGCGGGGGATGGGTTGTGGATCGGTACCTACTGAAGCAATGAATTCAAACGAAAAACGTCGCAGCAAGCTCCTTCGACCCCTCGGACTGGGGTTTGCGGGCACCGCTCTGCTAATTTTAATTCCACCAATCGCATTGGTCGGGTGCAAGCCTTCTTCCGAGGAGGGGCAGCAGCGTTCCCGATCCTCGAATAATGACTCCTCCCCCTTCTCCCCCCGGGAGCAGCGGGCCTTCCTCACCCCCGTGGTTGCCGAGCGTTTGGTCCGCGATGATGTCCTTTCCACCATTGCATCGACCGGAAGTGTGGTCCCCATACGCAGTCGCCTCATTCGGTCGGAGGAATCCGGGCGCCTTCGTTTCAGCCGCCAATGGGAGGAGGGCGACCCCGTCAGTGCCGGGGATTTGATCGCCACCATTGAGTCGGAAACCCTTGAGGCGGACATCGACAACGCCCGGCGCGATGTGCAAATTCGCCAGGAGTCCCTCGATATCGCCCGCCGGTCCCGGGATTCCTCCATTCGCGACTTCAACACCACCCGCGACCTTTACACCCGCGGCATTGTTGCCCAGCGCGACCTCGAAAATGCCCAGCTTCAAATGGAACGGGGGATCAACACCTACCGCCAGGAGCAAATCAATCTGGACCGCGCGAAGGCCGCCCTCGCCAACCGGGAGGAGCGCCTGGAACGCCTCGAAATCCGGGCGCCTTTTGACGGGCTCCTCGTCGCCCGCACCACCCTGGACGGTACCCGTCCCTTTGCCGCCACCTTCGGATCGGAAACCATTACCGACTTCGATGGCAGGCTAATTTCCTCCGAGTTTGCCGTTTGCGGCATCATCGACATGAGCCGCGCCCTGATACGGTCCGACATTACCGGCAGCAACATCGCCTCCGTTTCCATTGGTCAGGAGGCTCGTGCGGTGATCTACGCCCGCGGGGACCTTCCCATCGAGGGCACCGTTGTCGATATCAGCCGATCGGTGAATCCCGACACCCGTGCCTTCAATGTGGATATCCTCGTTGAAAATCCCGAGGATAATCTCCGGCCCGGAATGTTTGGCCGTGTCGACATCGTTACCGATCGTCGCCGCGACGCCATCTCGATTCCCCGGCGGCTCCTCCTGCGGCGCAACAACCGCGACGTTGTTTTTGTCGTGGAAGAGGATGTGGAGCTTCCCCATCCCGTTGCCCGGGAGGTACCGGTGGAACTCGGATTGCAGGGGCGCGACACCATTGAAGTGACCTGGGGGCTTCAGGAAGGCGACGCCATCATTGTCCGCGGATTTGAAGTCCTTCAGGATCGTACCCCCATTCAGGTGATTTACGCCGACGAACCAATCACCCCTGAGGGCGCACGAGCCATTGAATCCATTGAGGGAAATGGCGAGGACCAGGAGTAAGCCCTCAAAACATCTGGAGGACGTGCCTCCACCTTTCCCCCCACCCTTCGCTGGATCTACTTTTCCATCCAGATACTTCTGATCCTTGCCTGGCAGGCCGGACTTCTCGCCACCGGCAATGACTCAAATGTACCCGGCGAGAGGGTGCCTGCGAGCCAGTGAGATTGAGTAGACATCTATCCAGCGGTACAGGAGGGAATCAGGCTTCCTTGCGGGCGCTTACCATGGCAATCATGTCATCGGCGGCCATGGACTGGGTTTCCACGCGGGCCACGCTCATGATCTGCGGTGCCTCGACAAGGCCCGTCAGGTCGGCGATTTGCCCGGGCTTCACAAGAAAGACATCGGGGACCACCATGCCACCGTCGCCGTAGGTTGTGTATTGATCGAGGATTTGACTGAGGCGGTCCTCCAGCTCGTTGGGAGCGACCATGTCGACGCGGGCGTCGGGGAGATGGAGGCGGATGATTCCCTCGCGGTCAATGACGGCGACCGGGGTCTGGATGGTTGTAAACAGGCCAAGAAGAATCTTGCGGCTTTTTTCGGCCTGGAAGACCTGCATCCAGTTGCGCTCGGGAGTTTTCTGCTCCACCGCACCGAGGTCCGCCATGCAGTGCTCGGAGGCTTTCTTGAGAAGTTCCTCGTCGGAGGGAAGTTCTCCACCAAGGGAGCGGGTGCGCAGTTCCGGGGTGCCCTGGGCCGTGGCGCTGACGCGCTTTGTCTGTCTGTCTATCTCGACGGTGACCTCAATCGAGTTGGCGTCGGCCCCCATGCGCTGGACGCTTTCAAAGGCTTCCCGGCGGAGCGCCACAATGTCCCCCTCGCTGGGGTTCATGATGGTGCGTTCCACGGTGTCCTGAATGATGCCCAGCGCCACACCGATGGCCGAGATGACCTCGTTGTTGCGGGCGATGCGGTAATCCATCTTCATCTTGCGCGCGGTGTAGGGAACGATCGCCTCGGCACCGCCGCCACCACCCACCAGGGCGATGCGCTTGCCCTTGAGCTTGTGTTCGTCCAGCATTGCCTTCACCACATTGATGACACGCTTGGTTGCCACTTCGAGGAGCTTGTCAGCGAGTGCTTCCGCCTTCATGCCACACTCTTTTGCAACTGCTTCGAAACAAAAACGGGTGCTTTCGCTGTTCCCTTTTCCGTATCCGTCGGCGAGGCCAAGGATGTTTGCGCATCCCGTTGGCGTGAGCGTGATCGAGGGCGTTTCCTCCCCGTTGACCTTCAGCGCCAGATAGTCGGTGGGATCGCCGGGGCGGGGCTCGACATTGACGATTTCGATCTTCTCAATGTTGTCCGTGAAGGCCTCGTAGCCCAGTCCCGCGATGTGGGCGCTGCGGGGACCAACGTCTATCACCTTGCCCCCCTTCACCCGGGGGACGGAACCGCCCGCAATACCGACGGTGCGGACGTCCAGGGTGCGAATGAACAGGCGGTGCCCGCCGATTTCGCCGTTCGTCACGATGGGCTTGCCGTTCTTGATCACGCAAATGTCGGAGGTCGTTCCCCCCACCTCGATCATGGAACCGTCGGATATACGTTCATACATCAGCGCGGCGGCGACACCGGCAGCGGGGCCGGAAAGCATCGTCAGGATGGGACGCTTGCGCATCGCCTCGATATCCATGATGCCACCGTCCGAGCGCATCACCATAAGCGGGGCGTCGATGCCGCTTTCACGGACGGCCTGCTCGGTGAGGTTTGCCGTTTCCAGCATCTTGGGGAGCATGCTTGCGTTGATGACGGCCGTGCGGGTGCGAACGCGCAGGCCGTACAGCTGGGAAAGGGCGCTGCTGGCGCAGGCGAGAATGCCCATTTCCATGGCGATTTCCGCCACGCGGTTTTCCCGCTCGGGCTTGTCCACGCCAAAGGATTCCGAGGAGACGATGGAGGTGCACCCCGCTGCCTGAAGCTCCTCGATGTACTGCCGGATGCGGTCCTCGTTGTAGTCCTTCGCCGTGTCTATAAAGCGAAACTCGGTGTGGAGGTACTTGCCCTCCGATAATTCAATCTTGCCGACGTTGGCCTCGCGCCTGGCGCGCACCGCACCCGGCCCCGTGGCCATGCCAATAATGCCGACCTTGGCGACGTCGCCCTCGATGAGGGCATTGGTGGCCTGCGTTGTCGAGTGGGCGATCAGAATGACCTCCTCCGGGACGATCCCGGCGGAATCAAGGAGGTTGCGCATCGAATTGACGACGCCCTCCGCCACGCCCTGCTTGGACTTGTGTGTTGTCGGAACGACCGACTTCCCGACCAGTTCCATCGTCGCCAGGTCAACACCCACCGCATGGGTGAAGGTGCCCCCGACGTCGATGCCGACCTTGATGCGGCGCTCGTTTTTTTCCGGTGTAGTCATCTTTGGTCAGCCCTTATCTCATGTACATGAAGGCGGCAATGGTCAGTCCAACGAACACCATGCCCCAGATATACGGGATTGTCTTCCACATCAGTGTCTGTACATCCACGCGAAGCTCATTTGCCAGCCAGACGTTGTGCGTGTTGGTCGGGTCGCAGATGCCCTGCACCTGGCCGACGGTCAGAAGCATCGCCATCACCGCAGCACCGCCAAGATGACCGCTCGTCAGCAGAAGCGCCGCAATGCCGTAACCAAGACCCCAGACGTTGAGAGGCCCGCGATACAGCGCAAGGGGGGCACACAGGCCAAAGGTCACCACATACCCCAGCGGTCCCGACGGAACGATCTGCTGGAAAATCGGCCCGATCGCCGCCAGTACCGGCCACTTGTTGCCCCCATGGGCCTCCTCCCAGCCAACAGGACCGAGCACCGCACGGATCAAAATCCCGATGCCCACCATCAGCATCACCGCAGGAATGACCGCCGAACTGCCCTGAATCAGCGCCTGGATTGTCATGCTGATCGAGCCAGGCCGCACCGTCGCCAGTACCGCATACGCAATACCAATAAGGAAGGCCGTCAACGGGGCCACGTTATAGACCATGATCAACAGCAGGGGAACCACCGGGATCAGGTAGGCGTACCACTTGATCGTCACCACCTGGTGGCGCCAGCGCTTGATGCGGCGTTGTATATCCAGCAGGATCGTCCCCACCAGGAAGAGGATGAAGAGGCCCACGGAAACCCGGGCCGCAATGAGCCATATCGGCATCGTAATCGTCTGGCTGATGGAAAGGCCGCCAACGTTGACCGCGCTTGGCCCGGAAAGTTCCAGCAGATCGGAGTGGGATCTGAAAGTGAATTCCACCCGGTCAACCTGGGAGATTCCGGCGTTACGAAGACCAACGAGGGGAATTTCCGCAATATGCTGCTTCCCCTGCGCGTTGTCCTGCACGGCGAATTCCCGGGTATAGACACCTTCCTCGCCGATCAAGTTGATGGTGAAGCGGCCAGGCTGGCTGGAGCGATACGTGAAACCGAGGCGCCCCCCCTCGTGCCATGCTCCGGGGAAAAGTGGGTCGTCCTCCGCCAGGGAACCATCGCGCTCAAAGGCAAAGAATGTCACCGACTCCTCGTGGGGATTGGTAATTGTAAAGACCGCCTCGCCGGGGAGGGCCAGCGCCTCGACACCCTCACCGGGCGTCATGATTCGGTCTGTCTGGGAAACCGTAGCCACGGGAATGCCCACGGCGGGAGCGGTGTCGTCGTCCGCAATCATCTTGCTGATCATGAAGACCAACACACCACCGACGACCATGGAGAAGAAAAGTGTCGCGACGATAATCTTGAGCGAGCGCACCAGGCCGCTCCTGTACAGCTCCACGCAGATGAAGGTAATACCCGCAAGGCCGGTCAGCAGGAACAGGATTGAGGCGAAGCTCTTGATGTCCTCCAACTTCACATTCATCGGGGCCTGCTGGTAAATCACCCAGTTGCCCGCATTCATGATACCGCCAAGGCTGATCCCGATGAGCATGATGCCACCGGCCACTGCCGGGGAAATACCCACCGTGGCGAGCATGGGGAGCACCACCATGGCCACCATGATGATCGCACCCAGCCCGCCGATGCTGGTGAAGAGCACCGCAATCAGGAGCATGGAGAAAATCGAAACGCTCAGGGGGTTGTCGCCGATCAGCTCGGCCCCCTGCTTGACCAGGCTTTCCGCCGTTCCCGACTTCTGCATCAGGAAGGAAATCACGCCACCGAAGAAGGCCACAATCATGGGGACATGGAGGAGCAATGCCCCGTCGGCAAGGACCCCTCCGAGGAGGTCGGTGGTCGAAATTGCCCGGGTGCTGTCGACCCCGAGAAGGAACTGAATCAGGGCCGCCCCCCCGGCAATGGCCAGGCCCATAATGGGAAGCGTGAGAATCGCCGGTAACTTGCGGGTGATCATGATCCCGGCAGCGATCAGGAAAACCACAAGGATCAGCGAACCGGTCAGGAGTTGCTCAAAGGACATGGTCTTGTAATCCAAAGGACAGGAATGACCTCCCAGGGCGAAACTGCCCACCCACGGAGGCGGTCCAACACACTCCCAGACCGGAGCCGGGGTCAACCCAATCAATTGACACTTGCCACGCATTTGACACAATATAATGAAAATTGGGCCAATTTCTTCAAATAATAATAAAAAAACCGAATAATTCCCTCCCGGCAACGTCACGCCCCGTCCCGTCAACAGACGTTGCGGCGAATTCCGCCCTTACCTTGACGGCACCTGTGCCGCTGGTGTATGATGCGGTGGACGAGAGATTATTAACAGGAAAGTAAACCATTCCATGCCAAACCCAAACAGAAGGATTCAGGGCGGGGCGCTGCTTGCCGGTCTCGCCATCGGGGCGCTTGTTGCCGCTCCCAACAATGGATTCGCCTGGCCGATGGCCGGGGGAAGCTCCACGCGCGATCATCGCATTACCTCCTCCCCAAAACCCCTTCCCCCGCTGACAATCAAGGGGCGTTACTTTGATGAGGGGTTCTCTGGCAGTGAGAGGATCTTCCTGATCGACGGCAATTACCTCTTCGACTCGGGAAATCTGGGCGTTGCCGCCTATGACCTGGTGGAGCAACCCGACGGGGACGGCGTTCTTTCCGAGGAGTCCCGCTGGCGATATCCGGCGGAGGGGGAATTCGGACGCCTCTTTCAGCCCACAACCCAGCTCGATGGGAATCGTGTCTATTTGTCGGAGGAGGTCGTTGACTTCGTCGGTCCGGAAACGGTCGAGATGGTGCGCATCCTTGCCCTTTCGCGGCACAACGGGGCAGTGGAATGGGACCACGTCATTGAACACGCCCGCTACGGCAAGCTGCTCCTGCAACATAACCGTGTCTATCTCTGGCACCAGGACCGAACCGTGGAGTCGGGCAATCCATTCAACGGGCGGCTGGTTGCACTGGAGCCTGACACGGGCGACGAGTTTGACTCCACCGCCACCCTTTTTTCCAACGAAAGTATTCCCCTCATTGTAAGTGGTGGTCTTGTCTATCTGGACGAGGGACGGCGCATCAGTGCCTTCAATGCTGATACGTTGGATCTGGAGTGGACCTACCCGGAGGGCGACCAGCCCATTCCCGGAACCGGCGAGGAGAACATTTCCAACATGGCGTTTTCCGATGGTGTGCTCTACTTCCTGTATGGTGGGCAGCACCTTTTTGCCATCGACGACGAAGGCACCCTCTTGTGGGAAACGGACATTGTTGAAGGCGAAAACTGCACCGCTCGCGGAAACCTCGCCATCGCCGATGATGCGGTCCTCGTCTCCCGGGTCTGCTTTGACCGTCTATACGCCGTGGACCGGGAAACGGGGGATGTCTCCTGGAGCAGGGAGGTCGAAGGCGAATACCAGGACGATGCACCCCTGGTCAGCAATGGCCTGGCCATTGTGGGAACATCCGGCCCCCAGTTTGAATCCGGAGACACTCAGATCATTGATATCACATCCGGCGAAATCGTTTCCACCATCAGCTACCCGGAGATGATTTCGGGACGGGTAAAGGCCGCCCGCAATGGATTGCTCTACATGGAGGCGAGCTTGGTCGGAACCGAGGTGACGGTTGTCGAAATGGAGCCCGCCACGCTGAAGACCTCCATGGAGGGGTTCCCGGATCTGGATTGCGGTCTCTACGTCGGGCAGGAAATGTCGGGGACGGTTCGTTTCACCAACGAGGGGCCGGGTCTTGCGCGCAATACCTTCGCCATCATTCGCGATGAGAATAATAGTCTGGATGTTACAGTCGACGTGCCGGACGGGTTGGACCTCTTTGAATCGGGGACCGGTATATATCGACTGAACCTGGGCGATGTGGAGCCGGGAACGGAGTTGGAGGTTCCCGTGACGATCTCCCCCAATCGCCCCGGTCTCGTCAATATCACGACCTCGTTTGTCAGTTCGGTGCGCAATCCTGCCGAGGAGGACATGGCTGATCATCTCAGAATTCCCGCATTGGTCGTTCCCGATCAACAGGCCAACCTGGAAATTGCCGCCGTTGAGGTGACCCAGGGGATGCAGGACCTCGACGGGTCCATTGAGTTGGCGGCGCGCAAGCCCACACTCGTTCGTGTATATCCCGAAAGCGATGTGGACATCGAGTCCCTTACCATCAGCATGATTGCATCGAGGAGCATCCTCGACGCGCCGACGGAGATTGAACCGCTGGAAACCTGCCTTGCGGTGGAGGCCGGGGCCTTTGACCGCGAGGATCTTTCCCGGAGCTTCAACTTCCTCCTCCCCAATCGCCTTCTGTTCAATGAGCATGGTGAGCCGGTGACGTTGGAGATCACCCTGGATCCCACCGAGGGGCTGGACCTGGTGGATCGCTCCGCCGCCCAGGAGACCGTCGAGGTGTACTACAACACCACGAGCCCCATTTGCCTGCTCACGTATGCCGTCAAGACGGAGGATTCTGAGAGGGAGATTTTGATTCCCTCCAGCCGGTTGCCGGAAAATGTGCGGGAGCGTGCCGAGGCGATGCTTCCCACGCCGGAAATTCGTGCGTATAGACGAAACACCGTCATCTCAAAGGGGATTGTCCGGTCGGAACCCTACAACCTGGACATTGGCGACTCGGCTCGCTTCGTCCGCGAGTCCCGCGTGGTCTCCAAGCTTTGGCTCCAGCGAACCACCTCCAATGTTCCCCACGATTGCGACCGGGATGATGCCTCGGTGCATTACCTGGGAATTGTGGGGGAGGATGTATATACAAGCCCGGACGTGTCGGGCAGGTTCAACGGGTTTGCCAACATGCCCGGTTCGGCGCTGCTGGTGCGGATGCGTGACCTGGATGAAAGTGGCCTCAACAGCCCCCTTGCGGGCGTGACGCTTGCCCATGAGCTCGGTCACAATTTCGGCCGCACCCATGTTGCTTGCGGCGGCCCGGCCGCGGCCTGGTCAAATATTCCCTACGATCCCTGCACCCTGGGGCCGATCGGTGATTCGACCTCCTTCTTTGGCGTCGACCTTCTTGATCCCACGGACCCCG
>JAFIGB010000373.1 GCA_020831705.1 Candidatus Sumerlaeia bacterium
ATTCCAGGCAGCGTAAAAGAGGTAACTCGCGACCAGGAGATTGAACTTCCTGATCTTCCACGACAGGGGGAGATTATGGAGGATCAATACAATGGCAAAGAACGCCACGAATGTAATGGAGTTAAAAAGCAAGGGCCCTGACAGTCTCCAGCATGGTTATTAATGATGCATTTCCGCACCCGAAAGGCAACTTCCGAGTAATCGCGGACTTTGAGTGTCAGGAGGCAAGTGGAAAAATTAAACTTGAAAAATTGGAGCGAAAATTAATGTCCTTCGTTTCACGAAGGACCTGGGTTGTTGCCTTGATCAACTTCACCGGATTGCTGGGGAGTACGCCACAGATAGATGAATCCCTTGTGAGGCATGGCCTCTTTGGAAGCCACGGGAGGAACCCAGGTATTGGATTTTACAAATCCCTGGTAAAGATCCTCAATGCACTTCTGGTGGGGTTCAAGGTCAACTCCCTTCTGAAGGAGGAGTGCCACCTCCTGATGGTAATAGCGGGCAATGGAGGCCGCAATGGAGGCCACCTGCAGCCCGGCCGCTTCGTTTGGTGATTGGAAATGAATCCCGTTATATTGGGGAAATGATTCCTCGTCCCTGCTGATTGGGTGGCGATCGTGGAAGATGCCGAAGTGGTCACTGAATCCCTCCAGATTTGATGGAAGGACAATAGAACCACACGACTTCCTCTGGGCCAGATACTGGGATATGGGGCGCTCCAGATAGCGAAGACAGAGGGGAAGCACCCAATCACTCGAGGGCGGGCGATGGGCTTTCGATTTATCAACAACCACGAGAAACAGGGTCAGACCAAGTTGCCCGCTAATTCGCTGGACCCCGCGCAACAGGCCAAATGTCTTGGGGCGGGGTAAAACCGTTGGCTTCAGGAGATTCACTGGTTTCAGGACCGTCTTGCCTGGACGGTAGTTCGCCTTGTAGAAACTTTTCTGTAATGAGTTGATTCTGAGCTGGAGGGGTTTCCAGTTCTCAGCAGGGACGGCCAAGGCGAGCAGGGTCCAAAAAGGGGAGTCCTGATTTTCTGCGTTTAATTTTCCGGAGGTGTGAAAGTAGATAAATTGCACGTGCTTGAACTGCTCCCAATACATTCCCCATTCACGCTCCAAGGGGTCGGTGAATGGATATTTATCGAAGGGTCCGTCAAACTTCGGATTCACGTTGTATCATGGATTTTTTTAGTTTCAACGTAATAATCGTTAACTTACAATGTCATTTTCTGTTTTTCGCCCAATTTTTTGATACAATTTTAATGTTTCCCGAGCGCAATTGGACCAGGTGAACTTTTGGGCGTGGCGTGTAATAGCCTTTAAAAGCTCCGGATTGTACTCGTTAGTCATCAAGGTGCGGATGGCTTTCACATATTCTTCAGGAGAATCTCCTACAACCCAGTGGGGGAGTTCCCCCCCGATTTCTTCGAGGGAACTGTGTTTGGCTGCCACAACGGGGGTGCCGCAAGCCATGGCCTCCAGAAGGGGAAATCCGAAGCCCTCCTCTCGACTGGTGAGAAACACCGCTTTTGCCCTCCTGTAAACGGCAGCGAGTTCCTCGTCACTGATCCATGGAAGGTTTATGGTGGGGGCATCCGGTGGCTTTTGGGCCAGTCCAACAGTCACGACCGGAATCTCCACGCCATCATCCCGGAGCAACCGGACACATTGCTCGACAAATTCCGGCCGTTTTCTGGGGTTGGGATCAGATACAGCCAGAATGTATCCCTTTTCCAGACCCAATTTTTTCAAGGTTTCCTCATCACCCGCCGATGGCGATTCATTAAATACGTCGTGGTTCAGGCCAAGATGGATGGCGTGGACCCGGTCCTCCCTGCACTTGTAAGTGGTGACGACGTCCCGTGCAACAAATCGGGAGGGAGTAATGATGGCATCCACTTTCGGAAGCTGGTGGGGGAACATTTTCCGGAACCAGCCACCGCCGTAATGGGCAATCTCGCCGGAATCACGGAGGAACCCGAGGTCGAAGACGGTGGCCACCGTCGGTTTACTTGTTGGGGGAATGTAACTGGAGGGAGCATGGACGATGTCGCAGTGAGAATCGACGAAGGCCTCCCATGTGGGTTGGCGGGCGGTTTTCCACAATTCAAGGAGGGCCGGCCCGGGAATGGAGCGTTCGACCACCTTCACATCAGGATGATCAAAGAGGAACCGATGACGTTCGCCCGGTTTGTTGCGAAAGGAATTCAGGAGGACAACGAAACGGAATTCCCCATTGGACTGGAGGACCATTTCCCGAAGAAGTTCCAGGGTGTAGCGACCCACACCACGGAGTTCCGGCAGCAGGGTGACGGAGGCATCGTAACCGACGGTGATTTTTTCTCCCATAATCAGGCTCGTGTGCCTTGCCCTAGGTTGGTGGTTTGATCTCAATGCAGGGTGTGGCTGTTGATCGACGGTCACCGGCCCCCATCCCCAGGAGATTGTTTATGAACACACCAGAACTGATTCGTCGCAAGCGGGAAGGCGGAGAAATCCCCGAACCGGAAATCAAGGAATTCATTGATGCATACGTCGCCGGAGATGTTCCTGATTACCAAATGTCGGCCTTCCTGATGGCGGTTTTCTTTCAGGGGATGACTCCTCCCGAGGCAGCAACCCTGACAAAGTCGATGATGGGATCGGGGGTGACCTACGACCTGTCCGACCTTCCCGGCCCCAAGACCGACAAGCATTCCACCGGAGGAGTGGGAGACAAGGTCTCGCTGATCCTTGCCCCCCTGGTGGCCTGCGCCGGGGGAGTGGTGCCCATGGTGAGCGGTCGCGGTCTTGGTCACAGCGGCGGCACCCTCGACAAGCTCGACTCCATTCCCGGTTACCGATGGGATCTCGACCAAAAGACCTTCAAGCGCCAGCTCGAAAAGGTCGGGTGCGCGATCATCGGCCAGACGGAGAACTTTGTCCCCGCCGACAAGCGTCTTTACGCCCTTCGCGATGTGACGGCCACGGTGGAAAGCATCCCTCTGATCTGCGGTTCGATCCTTTCCAAGAAGGCAGCCGCGGGCACCAAGTTTCTTGTTATGGATGTGAAGTGTGGAAGCGGTGCCTTCATGGATACACTGGAGAAGGCGCGCCAACTTGCCGAAGGCCTGCGGACCATCGGAAGCGAGCTGGACATGCGTGTTTCCTCCATCATCACCCAAATGGGTCAGCCCCTGGGCGAGATGGTGGGGAATGGCCTGGAAATCCTGGAAACGCTGGATCTCCTTCGAGGTGAAGGACCGGAGGACTCCCGTGTCATCACCTTGGAGCTTTGTGCGGAGATGCTGGTGATATCCGGCCTCGAAAAGGATACCAAGTCGGCACTCGGGAAACTCGAATCCCTTCTCTCCTCCGGAAAGGCGATGGAAAAGTTCCAGGAATGGATCGCTGCCCAGGGAGGGGACCCACGCATTGTTGAGGATCCCTCGCTCATCGAAATAAGCAGTGAAACTTCCGTGCTCGAATCAGATCGTGATGGATGGGTCTCCGCCATGAATACCCGCGATATTGGCGTGGCGGGGAATCTGCTCGGTGCCGGTCGCATGAAAACTGATGATGTGGTGGACACCACGGTGGGGCTGAAGATTCACGTCAAGCCCGGCACGAAGGTTTCCCGGGGGGAGCCGCTGGTAACCCTGTATCACCGTGGCGGCAGGAATCTGGACAAGGCAACCACGATGCTCCGCAACGCCATTGCCATTGAGGACGGTGAGACGAAGCCCCTTCCCCTCATTCTTGACCGGCTTGGCCCTGTATAGAAAAGCATACACCAAAAAAGGGAGTTTCTGAAATGCGAACCATCATGCGTCTTCTCATCCCATCCCTTGTGCTGGTTCTGGCGGCCTGCACAGGGAGGAGTCCCGTGGGACATCCGGAAGGCACCCCCATCCAGGACCTGACCGTGATCAGCTATAACATTCGCGTTGGGTTTGGCCCCGGTGATCGCTCCGAAAGGGGCGGCCCCACCAATTATCTGGATCAGATTGTGGAATGGTTCCAGGACCAGGATGCTGACATCATTCTCCTTCAGGAGGTCGACAGGGACACCAGGCGTGCTGACAACATGGACCAGTTGGAATACATGGCGGAAAAGATGGGTTTTCACGGCGTCTTTGCCCCGGCCATTCCCCTTCCACCGGACGGCCAATACGGCGTCGCCATCCTGAGCCGCTGGCCGATCAAGGACTTCAACGTCATTCCCCTCTATCAGCCCGATTACGAACGCACCAATCCGGACTATCCAGCCTGGTATTCAGAGCAGCGCGTTCTCCTGGTTACCGAGATGGAGACACCCCATGGAAGTCTCCACGCGCTGACCACTCATCTTGGCCTCACCGAGGCGCAGCGCAAAATTCAAATCGAGGAAATCGCCACGGTCTTGGACGGCCTTCCCGGCAGGGAGCCAGTCATCTTCGGAGGGGACATCAATGCCCTGCCCGAAGCTCCGGAAGTCCGGCCTCTTCGTGCCCGACTCAACGATGCCTATCTGGCCTCACCCGAGCCAATTCCAATGGAGGAGCGGTTGACCTTCCACGCCCGGAACCCCAACAGGTGCATTGACTATATCTTTGTCACGCCGAACCTGGTGGAGGTGCAATCGGTGGAGGTTCCCCGGATCCAATTGTCGGATCATCGTCCTGTCATGGCAAAGCTAAGAGCCTTCTTCCCGGCCACACGCTAGCCAATCACGGGGCTGATTCCATTCCCAGCGCTTCCGCCATTCATGCCCGCGTGTGCCCATGACTTTGTTTGACCCGTGGTGAGGGGCGTGGCTTGATTAATTCTGAATTCCCGGTTGGGCTTATTCGACAAGCCCCCATCCCATCGATGGTCCGGGATTTGCAGTTTCTTCCTCACGTTCACAAATGGTCCAAAGGAGATCACTAAACATGACCAATGACCCAACAAAAGAAAACATCAGCAAATGCCCGGTGATGGGGCATACAGCCGTTGTCAAAAAGTTGTCCAATCTGGATTGGTGGCCTGACCAATTGGATCTGCGGATTCTCCATCAGCACTCCGAATTGTCCAATCCCATGGGCAAGGATTTCGATTACGCCAAGGAGTTTGAAACTCTCGACTTGGAGGCTGTGAGGAAGGATCTTTATGATCTCATGACGGATTCTAAGGATTGGTGGCCAGCTGACTACGGACACTACGGCCCCTTCTTTATTCGCATGGCATGGCACAGCGCCGGCACCTACCGCATCAGTGACGGTCGTGGTGGTGGCTCGACTGGCTCCCAGCGCTTTGCCCCGCTCAACAGCTGGCCCGATAACGTCAACCTCGACAAGGCACGCCGCCTCCTCTGGCCGATCAAGGAAAAGTATGGCCGAAAAATTTCCTGGGCGGATCTGATGATTCTCGCCGGCAATGCCGCCCTTGAATCCATGGGGCTGAATACATTCGGTTTCGCCGGAGGTCGTGAGGACATCTGGGAACCGGAGGCAGACATTGACTGGGGTCCCGAAGCGGAATGGCTCGGGGACAAGCGCTACAGCGGCGATCGTGACCTTTCCGATCCTCTCGCCGCCGTTCAGATGGGTCTCATTTACGTGAATCCAGAAGGACCCAATGGGAATCCCGATCCCATCGCCGCGGCTCGCGACATCCGCGAGACTTTCGCCCGTATGGCCATGAATGACGAGGAAACAGTCGCGCTGATCGCCGGTGGTCACACCTTCGGCAAGTGCCACGGTGCCGCCTCGCCGGAGCATGTTGGTCCCGAACCGGAAGGCGCCCCCCTGGAGGAACAGGGCCTTGGGTGGAAGAGCACCTACGGATCCGGCAAGGGTGGTGACACGATCTCCAGTGGTCTTGAAGGTGCCTGGACTCCGACGCCGACCAAATGGGACAACAGCTACTTCGAGACCCTTTTTGGTTACGAATGGGAGCTATACAAGAGCCCCGCCGGTGCCTATCAATGGCGACCGAAGGGTGGTGCTGCGGCGGATGCCGTCCCTGATGCCCATGATCCCAAAAAGCGCCACGCACCCATGATGGCGACCACGGATCTTTCCCTGCGCCTGGACCCCGTCTATGCGAAAATTTCAAAGCAATTTCATGAGAACCCCGACCAGTTTGCGGATGCCTTCGCCAAGGCGTGGTTCAAGCTCACCCACCGCGACATGGG
>JAFIGB010000375.1 GCA_020831705.1 Candidatus Sumerlaeia bacterium
TTCCATTCGTCGCAAGCGCCAGGTCATCGAAAAGGGTGATGGCCCTGTTCTTCTGGACACGCTCACCTACCGCTTCAGTGGCCACTCCCCTTCCGACGCGAGCGCCTACCGGGAGAAGGATGAAATTGACAGCTGGCAGCAGATCGACCCGCTCATTACCTTCGGCGAGGAACTTCTTCGTGCCGAGTGTGCTAAAAATGAGGACCTCGACAAAACAAAGGCACACTTGGAAGGCCTTGTCCTCAAAGCCTACAAGAAGGCCATCGATCTGGATATCTCGCCACGGGCAAACCTCATGGTCCCCGGTTGCCTTCTTGAAAAGACCATGCTCTCCAATGGGCGTGTTGAATCCTTCGATCCCGATCGCAAGGCGGAGGTCCTGCTCGAAAAGAAGGACAATCCACGGGTCAAGCAGCTGGCAAACAAGAGTCGCTCGGGAATTGGCGAGGATGGAAAGCCCCTTCCCAAGAGCCGTTGCGTCATGCTTCGTGACGCCCTGTTCGAGGCGATTCTCGATCGCTTCCACGAGGATGCCACGATGGTCGCCTACGGTGAGGAAAACCGTGACTGGGGCGGTGCCTTCGCTGTCTATCGCGGCCTGACCGAAGCACTCCCCTACCATCGCCTGTTCAACAGCCCCATCAGTGAGGGCGCCATCGTTGGTACCGCCGTCGGTTACGCTCTGGAAGGGGGGCGACCCCTTGTTGAATTGATGTATTGCGACTTCATGGGCAGGTCGGGTGACGAAATATTCAACCAGATGGCCAAGTGGCAGTCGATGTCGGGCGGCCTGCTGAGGATGCCGGTGGTCCTCCGCGTCTCCGTCGGTTCGAAATATGGTGCCCAACACAGCCAGGACTGGACAGCCCTCGTGGCCCACATCCCCGGCCTCAAGGTTGTCTTCCCGGCAACGCCCTACGACGCGAAGGGTCTCATATATAGCGCCCTCCTCGGGACCGATCCTGTCATCGTCTTCGAAAGCCAGCGTCTATACGACATGCCCGAGATGTTCCACCCCGGTGGCGTTCCCGAGGGACAATATGAAATCCCCATCGGCGAACCGGACATCAAGAAGGAAGGCACGGATCTGACGATCCTGACGGTTGGTGCGACCTTGTATCGTGCTCTCGACGCCGCGAAGGAACTTGAGGCCAAGCATGGCCTTTCCTGCGAGGTCATTGATGCCCGCTCACTGGTTCCCTTCAACTACGACAAGGTCATCGAGTCAGTAAAGAAAACCCGCAAGATCGTCCTGGCCTCCGATGCGAACGAGCGCGGAAGTGTCCTCCAGACGATGGCAGCAAAAATTGCCCACTTCGCCTTTGATGAACTGGATGCGCCGCCGGTCGTTGTAGGTGCCCGCAACTGGATCACGCCACCCGACGAAGTGGAGGACGCCTTCTTCCCCTTCCCCGTCGACATCATCGATGCCGTCCACGAGCACATCCTTCCCCTTAAGGGCTACAAGCCATCCCGCGAGGGAAGCGTCGAGGATCTCCTTCGCAGGAACCGCGAAGGCGTCTGACCCCGGATTGACAAGAACCCAGGCCATGCCGACCGCTCCCCATCAGGCGGTCGGCATTCTTTTTTCCCCTGTCATCTCCCCAATCGTCTTGACCTATGGCACTTGCTTCGCTCGCCTGATGTCTGACACCCGATGGAGGAATGTCCGGGTGTTGGAATCCCCCCTGGTGAGTTGCCCCCTTGTACAGCAAGACCACGATTCAAGTCACCGCTTACGCCGCCATCCTTCTGGCGGCATCGGGCATTCATACATCCGCACCAGCGGAAAGGTTCTACTTCGCCCCCCACGAGGGAATCATCCGCACTGAATCCGCGATCAGGAACCAGCGTGCAGAAAAAGCCGCCACCTTTATTGAATCTGTTCAAGGCACCAGCATTGATATCACCATTCACTACTTCGACTCGCCCGGTTTTGGGTTTCTCGACGAGGACCACGGCGAGGCGCGGCGAGCTATGTTTCATGAAGTGCTGATTTACGTCGGTTCAATCTTCGACGAGGACGGCGCCCTCAGGATCGAAGCCAAGAGCACAACGGACAATACGGTTTCCTACCACGGAAGAGCAGGTACTTATTTCTTTCAGGAGGACGGCTTTCAGGGGGGAAGCGCCCTTCAATCAATCACCCAGGGGCGCGAGCCGGATGACGATGGCTTCGACATGATGGTGGAGATGAATTTCTTCAGAAATTGGAACATGACGCTCGACCCACCGGCCTCGAACGAACTCGACCTTTTTTCCGTGCTTCTCCACGAGGTCACCCACGGCCTTGGTTTCCTGAGCCTGTCGGATGTCAACGGCAACAGCAGGTTCCTCCCCCAGGGCTACAATATCCTGTCCTATTATGATAAATTGATGTACGACCGGGTGCAGGAATCGATGGTCTTCGACGAAAATCTGAATTGGATCGGTGACAGCTTTACCGGAGGGCCGAATACCATTGAGCTGCGGGGGGAACTTGCCCGGGATGCCTTCCCCGAGTGGCTTTATCCCCCCATTCACACACCGACAACCTACTCCCAGGGATCAAGCCTTTCCCATTGGCAGTTTGTAGCACCGATTCCCTCCCAATCGGTGATGCGCCATGCGATATCACAGGGCTCCACACGTCGTGTCTATCAGGACTTTGAAGTCGGATTTTTGGGCGACCTTGGATATACAATCCGGGAGGATCTCCGGGTTCCCGTGGACGTGTGGCTGATGGAATAGGGCGGGAAATTATCCGCCAGTTTCCTCCCTGAGGGCGGTGATTTCCTCCTCAAGCTCCAGCCACTTCGTTTCCACCTCGCCCTTCTTCCCGGTGACCTTGGTCAGCTTTTCCGTCAGCGTCTGGCTTTTCTCATAATCGGCGGCGACGGCGGGGTCGGCCAGTTCATTCTCCAAAGTACCCACCAGTTCCTCCAACTCAAAGAGGGCATCCTCCAACTCCTTCATTTCCGACTCGGCCTTGCGCAGGCGGTTCTTTGCCTTCTTTTCCCGCTCCTGGCGGGCACGACGCTGCTCCGGCGTTTCCCGCCTTGGTGTGCTGCGAATCTGGTCGGCGAGGGCATCCGCGTCTATACGGTGGGGGGTCTCCCCCGCGGGTCGGGGGCCTGCCGTGGCGGTCCCCGGGTCACCCGCACCCTGAAGCTCCTTCAGGGAAAGATACTCCGAGTAGTTCCCCGGGTAGGAGGCGACGCTTCCGTCGCTGATCTCCACCACGCGCGTCACCACATTGTCGAGGAAGTAACGGTCGTGGGAGACAAGGAGCACCGACCCCTCGTATTGACGGAGGGCCTCCTCCAACGTGAGGCGCGATCCAATATCAAGGTGGTTGGTCGGTTCGTCGAGCATCAGCAGGTTGGCATTTCCGCACAACATTTTGGCCAGCCTCAGGCGCGTCCTTTCCCCACCGGACAGGACAGAAATGGACTTCTGGACATCATCACCGCTGAAGAGGAATGCCCCAAGGATCCCCCGTGCCTTCTCGGACACCGAAAGGGGTGCGGTGGAGAGAAATTCCCCCAGGACGGTATTGTTGGGATGGAGGTCCTCCTTGTCGTACTGGGCGAAATAGGCGTGTTCCACGCTCGCGCCGTATGAGAAAGATCCCTCGTGGTTCCCGTCCCGACCGGCGAGGATGCGCATCAGCGTCGTCTTCCCTGCACCATTGACGCCAACAAGGGCGATCTTTTCCCCACGGAAGACGGTCAGGTCTATACCGCGCAAGACCCGCTTGTCCCCGTACACCTTCCCGATCCCCGTTGCGATGAGCACCTCCTTGGCGCTTCTCGATGCGGGGGGGAACTTGAAGTGGATGGTCCCCTGATCATCAAGAGGGGCCTCAATCCTCTCAATTTTTTCCAACTGTTTGATGCGCGACTGGACAAGGGCCGCCTTCGACGCCTGATAGCGGAAGCGATCAACAAACTTCTGGACGTGCTGGATTTCACGCTGCTGGTTTTCAAAGGTCCGTCGATGATGCTCACGACGTTCAGCACGCTTGATGAGGGACTCGGAGTAATTCCCCCGATAGACAAAGAGATTTGCCCGGTCTATTTCCAGGACCTTGGTCACCAGTGTATCCATGAAGGCGCGTTCGTGGCTGACCATGAGGACGGACCCCTCGTGGGTCTTGATCCAGGAAGCAAGCCATTCGATCGATTCAATGTCCAGGTGGTTGGTCGGTTCGTCGAGGAGGAGGGTTTCGGGATTCTGGAGGAGGAGCTTGGCCAGGGCGATGCGCATCTGCCAGCCACCGGAGAACTCGTCGCAGGGGCGTTCCTGATCCTCCACCTTGAAGCCCAGGCCGTCGAGCACCCTGCCGATGGTTGAGTCCATGCTATACAAGTCCCGCCGTTGTGTTTCATGGAGGAGGAACTCGTAGCGATCGGCAATGGTGTCAAACTCCGCGCTTTCGGGGTCCACCTCGGCCATCTTCCCCTCCAGTTCGCGCATTTCCTGTTCATATCGCAGAAGGACCTCAAAAACCGTGCGGCACTCCTCCAGAACGGTTCGGGAGCTGTTGAGTTCGATGTCTTGGGGAAGATACCCGATCTGGGTGTTCTTGGGGATGCTGATCTGGCCGGATTCCTGGCGGATGGTCCCGGCAATGATCTTGAGCAGCGTGGACTTCCCGGTGCCATTGGGTCCGATAATGGCAGCGCGCTCACCATCCTCCACCTTGAAGGAGGCATTCTGGAGGATGACCCTCTCGCCGTAACTGAGGGAGACGTCTTGAACATCAAACATAAGTGGGGGAACCTGACTCGAAGGGTGGAACTCCGCCGGCAATGCTTGCCAGTGGGCGGGGGGCAAGTGTTTACGGGGGATGGGGTGGCCGATGCGAGACAAAAATCAGCGCTTCGCTCCCCAATTGACACCCTTACGGGGCCACGCATGATGTCGGTGGTTATATGCTCGATCAAGCCAACACTGTTGGAGCCTTCCCTCAATGGAAAAGCTGAAGAAGTGGCTGAAAATAAAGGAATACAATCCCGACGATATCTGGCGCGTGCGATTGATCCAGCTTCCCGCCTGGAAGGCGAAGATCGTCGCCACGGTACGGGTTCTCCTGCGGGCCGGTCGTGACTTCCTGGACGACAGGTGTTCCCTGCGCGCTTCCGCGCTGACTTTTTTCACCCTCATGTCGGTGGTGCCCGTCCTTGCCCTGAGTTTCGGTGTCGCCAAGGGCTTCGGTTTTGAACGGCGTCTCGAGACCCAGCTGCGAAATGCGTTCCAGGGCCAGGAGGAGGTCATTGAGCGCTCCATCCTCTTTGCCAATCAACTTCTGGCTCAAACCCAGGGGGGTCTGGTTGCCGGTATTGGCTTGATCATCCTCATTTGGACTGTCGTCAAGGTTCTCGGGCACATCGAGGAATCCTTCAACGCCATCTGGGGAATCTCCAAAAGCAGGCATTTGCTTCGCAAGTTCAGTGATTACCTTTCCTTCCTCTTCGTCTCCCCCATGATCATCCTGATATCCAGCAGTATGACCGTCTTTATTACGAGCCAGGTAAATGAAATCCTCGCGAATCTGGAATGGCTGGGTTTCATGGGGCCGATTGTTTTCTCGCTCCTCCGGCTGATACCGTTCCTGATGACCTGGTTCCTCTTCACGTTTACCTACATGTTCATACCCAACACCAAGGTCAATTTCCAGTCGGCGTTGATTGCCGGAATTCTAGCCGGAACCGCCTACCAGATCACCCAGATTGCCTACGTGAACTTTCAAATTGGCGTAACGAAGGCAAACGCCATTTACGGCAGCTTCGCAGCGCTTCCCCTTTTCCTGACCTGGCTTCAGGTCAGTTGGATGATCATGCTCTTCGGCGCGGAGATCGCCAATGCACACCAGAATCTGGAGCTTTACGAATGGGGGGAGGACTGCAAGATGGCAAGTGAGCGCACTCGCCGGCTGGTCATGCTGGAGATCGTGCGCCAGTGTGCGGTTGCCCATTACAAGGGCGAGCGCCCGCCCACCATGCTGGAGCTGCGCGAGCGCCTCGATGCCCCGCCGCGATTCATCCGCCAGTGTATGGAACGACTGCTCTCCACACGGATTCTCGTTGAATCAATCTGGGACCAGGAACTCACCAAGCGACGTGCCGT
>JAFIGB010000377.1 GCA_020831705.1 Candidatus Sumerlaeia bacterium
GCGCCGCCCCCCCACAACGCCCCCCCCCGACTGTGTGGCGGGGCAACTTAAAAGTCGCTCAGGTACACCGGCCGAGTGAACCACCGGCACACAGGTTAAGAATACCTGCATCGCTTTGTCTGATGTCAAGCATCGAAACACGACCCGTCCAACTATTCAACGGTTCCCGGGACAGGCAATCGCCGGCTTGAAAGGGATGTTCCCTTGCCTTTCCGGCCACGATGGCTTTTCATTCCAATGGGTCGGGCAGGCTTTTCTCGTGCTGACTGGAAACTTTTACGCACCCACCATTGTCCAAAGACCCAGGATGGATGTTTTACCAACCGGAGGCCGACCATGACCATGTCCCAACAAAGAGTTCTTCGCAGCAGCACCCTCATGATTCCCCTGGCCCTGTTCCTGGGCTGCAACACGGGAAACGGGGGGGGTGATACCCCGCCGCCGCCACCTCCTCCAGTCGTCCCCGAACCACCCGCATTGGTCGCGGAAAGGGAGGAGCCCATGGATATCGAACAAGCCATTCGTTCCGGCAACACGGGCTTTGCCCAAGAGATATACAATCATGTCGCCCGCGACAACCCGGGCGAGGACATTGTTTTTTCCCCCTTCAGCATTTCCACGGCCCTTTCCATGGTCTGGCTGGGAGCGCGGGGTACAACCGCCGATGAAATGGCCCAAGCCATGCACTTCAAGCTTCCCGCGGAAACCCACCATCCCGCATGGCGCGATCTGCTGGATAGATTCAGCGAGGGGGAAATCCGGGATGTGGACCTGCGTATAGCCAACCGGCTTTGGGGCCAGACCGGGTATGAGTTCCTTTCCCGGTACCTTGAGGATGGACTTGAGTATTACAACGCCCCCCTGGCGGAGTTGAACTTCTCGGGAGAACCGGAACCCAGCCGCGTCACGATCAATGACTGGGTCGAGGAGCAGACAAACAACCGCATCAAGGACCTCATCCCCCCGGGTGCCATCGACACAACCACGCGCCTTGTCCTGACAAACGCGATCTATATGAAGGCCGACTGGGCACGCCCCTTCCAAAACGACAAGACGAACGATGGCGATTTCACCCTCGCCGACGGGGACACCATGACGGTTTCCTACATGAACCAGCAAACCCGGTTCGCCCATGGAGAATGGAGCGACTGGCAGGTGTTGAACCTTCCCTACCGGGGTGGCCGCCTTGCCATGGCCGTGCTCCTGCCTGGGGAAACCGGTGCCCTCCCTGAGATGGAGAAGGACTTTGACCTGGAGGGCGCGATGTCCTTCATCCGGGACGGGCTGGAAACCAAGCAGGTGCGCGTGAAGATGCCCCGCTTCCGCTCCGAGCTTTCACTCGGGCTCAATGAGGTGCTCCAATCGATGGGAATGCGGACCGCGTTTGGGCTTCAGGCTGACTTTAGTGGGATGAGTGGCAACGACGATCTATACATCAGCAGCATCGTCCACAAGGCCTTCATCGAGGTCGACGAGGAGGGCACGGAGGCCGCCGCCGCAACCGCTGCCGTGATGGCGGTCAAGAGCATGATCCTCGAACCGGAGGACATTGTCGAGTTCAACGCCACTCATCCCTTCATGTATATCATTCATGACATGGAAACAGGGGCGGTTCTCTTCTTCGGGCGTGTCATGGAACCAACAACAGCGGACGATTGAGCCGAATCAATCCCTCGCGAGAAGGGACTCAAGGACCTTTGCGTTGTCCATCCAAAGCTCGGCGGGATGCCCCTGCCAGATGACGTCCCCATCGGGATTCGCAAGGTAGGCGGACGGAAACGAGGAGAGTCGTGCTGCACGGCGGGTGCGGTCACCCGGATCCACCGCAATGGCCTGGGTCCAGCCCCGCGCCTCCACGAATTCACCGACGGATTCCGGGTCCTCGTTGCTGATGGAAACACTGTATAGACGGTCGGAAAAGCGGGCGTGGATCGGCTCGGCGATGTTCTTCGTCGCGATGCACGGTCCGCACCAGGTGGCCCAGAAGGTGACGAGGAGGAACTTTCCCTCCTGCTCCCCGGAGGGGGGATTGATCCAGTGGGGCGTGTGTAGATCGGGGGCCTTCCCTCCAACAAGGTGACCGGGCGCACCGGCAGGATCCTCGCCATGGGAAAGGTTCGGTGGGAGGGATTCGCCATCGGCAAGGGTTTCCAGAACATACCGGAATTCTGCCTCGCGACCGGGGCGATAACCCGCATGCATATAGACAACATGCCCCGTCTCGTCCAGGATGATGGTGAGGGGAACACGGGGTGTTGCAATCGATGCAAGATGGGAACCGTCGGGATCTGCAAGCAGGGGAAACGCGGTTTCATGCTCGGTAACGGCACGGCGTGCTGCTGCCTGGTCCAACCCCGCCGCGATGGCGACGAGCCTGATATCACGGTCGGCCAGGGGGATCGCCACAAAGTCCGTCAGCTCCCTCAGGAGGGGCAGGCACGGTTCGGAACGGCAGTCGGTAAAGTTAATGAGAAAGGCCCGCGGGGGCGGCGCGCCACGAAGGACCTCCTCCTGCAGGAGGCGGGTGATATCGCCGGGAAGGGGATCACCGACGGCAATCTTCCAGTCCCCGCCGCGGGAAATGCAGGGCGCGAACAGAAGAATAACGAGCAACGCCCAGCGTGCCACGGTGTTACTCCTCCTTGGGGGCAAGAACGACCTCATCCCGGTCGTCGGTTTCCTCCAGGTTGACCTGGACGGTCTCATCATGGGTTGTCTGGACACGGAGGGCGCAATAATCGGCATGGAGGGGGTATTCCCGCAGGCCGCGATCAACGAGTACGGCGAGACGGATCATGGCGGGCCGACCAAAGTCACAGATTTCGTCGATGGCGGCGCGGATGGTCCTCCCTGTATAGAGAACATCGTCCACCAGGATGACATTGGCGCCGTCTATATCGAAGGGCATGGTCGTGTCACGCACCATGGGATCGGGACCGAGGCGGGAAAGGTCGTCACGATAGAAGGTTATGTCGAGGGTGCCGATGCCGATTGCAACGCCGTACTTCTCATCGAGGCGTTCCTTCATCCGCTCGGCAATGAAAACGCCCCGTGTCCTGACACCGAGGATGACCAGCCCCATCGGTTCGGGAAACTCGCGATAGACATGTTGCACCAACTGTTCGATGGCCGCCGAGACCCCCCTTTCGTCGAGAAGTTGCTGGCGGATACCAACGACCTTGGCGGTGGGGTTCACCTTCACCGGTCCCTTGCTTGTGGACGGCTTTTTGGCAGGGGTTTTCTTTGGGGTAATGGTCTTGACCGTCGCCCTCTTGGCGGGGGTCTTTGTTTTCTTCGTGGTGCCTGCCATGATTTCAATTCCTTGTAGGAAGGGCCCGCCAGGCAATATCCCGGCGGAAATGCCGACCCTTGAAGTCAATCCGACCCGCCAAATCATAGGCCCGATCCCTCGCCTTGGCAAGGGTAGTATCCCACGCGGTGCACGAGAGCACGCGCCCGCCGTTGGTCACGACACGCCCACCATCATCAAAGGCGGTCCCGGCATGGAAAACCACCTCCTGGTCCGACTGGATCGCCGTCTCCAAACCGCTGATGGGGTGGCCCTTGACGAATTCCCCCGGATACCCCCCGGAGGCAAGCACCACGGTGATGGCATGGTCGGGGCGGGTCAGGATTCCAGGCTGCCCCTCGGGCCCCGCCGCCATCGTCATGGGGGCCAGCCTTCCCTCGGCACATGCCAGGAGGATCTCGCCGAAGTCCCCATCGAGCAGCGGCAGCACCGCCTGGGTTTCCGGATCGCCAAAGCGGCAGTTGAATTCAACCACCCGCAAGCCGTCAGCCGTCAGCATCAATCCCGCGTATATCACACCGCGATAGACAATTCCGTTATCCTTGAACCATTGGACAAGGGGGCGAAAGACTTGGGAGAAGGCAGCGGCAAAGACCTCCTCGCTCACCACCGGCGCGGGGGCGTAGGCGCCCATTCCCCCCGTGTTCGGCCCCGCATCACCGTCAAATACACGCTTGTGGTCCTGGGCGGGTACGAGTGGATAGACACTTTCGCCGTCGCAAAGACCGAAGATGGATGCCTCCTCCCCTTCCATGAATTCCTCCACGAGGACTTCCGCGCTGGAATCACCAAATCGCTTGTCGAGAAGGTTTTCATCAATGGCCCGGGCCGCCTCCTCCCAGGTCATTGCCACGGTGACTCCCTTTCCGGCGGCGAGACCGTCAGCCTTGATCACCACGGGGAGCCCCAGCGAGCGGGCGAAGTCCTTCGCCTTGGCGGCATCTGTAAAGCTTTCCGCGGCGGCGGTGGGAATACCCGCCTCGGCCATGACCTTCTTGGAAAACCGCTTGGAGGCCTCGATCATGGCGCCTGCCTTCGGCGGACCAAAAACGGGAAAACCGGCGCCAAGCAGATCGTCCGCAAGCCCGGCCGCAAGGGGTG
>JAFIGB010000198.1 GCA_020831705.1 Candidatus Sumerlaeia bacterium
TCACAAATTAAGGAAACCCTCCCGCCGGTGGACTGCATCGGTGGGAGGGTTTCCGACCCCCATTGACATGATGTCCCGGGAGATGGCTCCGACTAGTGGAGCTTCTCGATCTTATATCCGCCACGACGACGGTCATTCAACGAAACCAGAAGGAAGACGATCAACAGCAGGACGGCGATGGCCGATACATATCGGAAGGCCAGCCTGCCGCCGTAGTTGTCAGCTGGGTCGAGGACCGTCGCGGCCTCGCCAACGACCTCGAGTTCGAGACCGGTGCGGATGATCGCACGAAGGGCATTTGCCGTCTCCGGGTGGGGGAGCGATCCGGTGTTGGCTTTAACGGCAAGGGCTTCCCCTGATAGATTGAGAGGTTCGGCCACATCGATGGCGGCCTGGAGAGCTTCGGGGTCAATGTCATCCTCGGACTGGCCGGGTGCCGGAGAACCTGCGACACGGATCGGAGTGAATTCCTCCATGGCAGTCTCGAGGATCATGGCAACCCGGTTCTCGTCAAGACGGTCGGGAACATAGCGGTCGGCGATATTTCCCATCACCTGGCCCATGAAACCGGAACCGAGCATCCCCATCCCCATCACCAGACACATGGCAAGGGCGCCTCCCTTGGGAACGCGTTCAGAAACCACACCCACCATGGTTGGGAAGAAGTAACTGATGCCGATAGCAAAGACAGTTGCTGCCAGGAAGGCCACGGCACCTGTCTCGGCAAAGCTCAACCAGAACAGCCCCACACCGGAAATGACGGATGAAAGTATGAGCAATCCCGTGGGGGATGCCCAGCCAACGAAGTAACCCGCAAAATAGCGCAGCACGGCCATGATGCCACTGATCCAGACGAGCACCAGAATTCCGGGAATTCCCCCTGCCTGGAGGATGGACGGAATCCAGCGATTGGGGCCAAGTTCCAGCGCGGTGGTGAAGGCCATGCAGATAAAGAAAATGAAGAAGAACGGGCGCAGGAGCGCCGTCCACATTTCCTTGTAGGAAACCCCGGAGGAAACACGCTCGGTTTCCGGGAAGGTCTGGCTGAAAAAGGTCAGGCCGTATAGAATTGTCGGGACAAGGATGATGCACAACTTGGCCTGCCAACCGAGACCGATCTGGCTGAAGAGATAGCATAGAAGCCCGCCGATGATCACGCCACCCGGGAACCAGACATGGAACTGGTTGAGCTTTTCGGTCTTTCTATCCGGATAGACAGTCGCAACAAGGGGGTTGCATGCCGCCTCCACGGTGCCGTTGCCGAAGGATAGAATCAGGGCACCGACCACCAACATTGTATAGTCGGTGGCAAAGATCATCACCAGGGCACCGATCAGATGGGAGCAGAATGCCGCAAATACCATCTTTTTCATGCCGACAAGATCAACGATGGGGCCAAGAAGGAGCATTGCCAGGGTGAAGCCCCATAGGGAGACAGCGGCAATCAATCCGATCTGGGCATTTGTCAGAATGAACTCCGTCTTCAGGGCACCGATGATGTCACCGATGACGGCGAATGTGACGGAGGTTGCCGTCAGTGCCAGACAACTCCCAACAAAAAGTCGAAAGCGATTGGGGTACTTTTGCTCAAAGGAGGGTGAGCCCTCCATGGGCATTGTTTGACCAGCCATGATCTGAACACCTCTTTCTTTAAATGTTTCCTGCATCCGTTAACGTACAGACCGCGACATGGGAACCGGAGAGTATGCGGCTCCTATTGTCGTCGTAGTGTTGCCTTGACGCTCACCAGTCCTATCCATGCGAAACTGGTTTCCGTCTTCTTGTCCACCAATTCAAACCGCACAAGGTGATTCCTGAGATTTGATGGAATCGGCAGGACATGTTCTGTGGTTAGATGGGTTCCTGGTCCCTCGATCGTCTGGATCCGATGGCCTCCATAGCCATCCACAAGATAGATGGCCAGATTCGGTTCACCATCAACGATCTCTGTGGTTCCTCCCCTGAATTCCACGACGAGTTCCTTGTAATTCGGGTCGATGGCAAAGGTCGGGGAGAGGGCGCGCCCAGTGGCCGTCTCGCCGGCGAGATCGAATGAATTCAGCGAATAAGGTTCACCAAAGGCGGGAGATACGGAGAACGCATCGCCCTCGAGTGTCCACCCTGCCAGATCCGACTCATCTCCAGTGAACGCAAAAATGGTTTCGGGCTGGCGGAAATCAGCTGGCGGCTCGAAGGGAGTGCCCTCCATGGGGCTGTGGTCACCCGCCACCTCGGCGGTAATCCCGAGCAGGGCAACCCCGGGGGATATCCCGTCCGTTTGAATTGCCAGATAATTTGCCTGACGTATCTCGCCAAGGTCAATCTCCACAATGTTGAAGGTGACGTTGTCTGTTCGTATATACCGGGCATTGGACCAGTGCTGGTGGTTGGGGAAGATGTGGGGTATCCAGACCCCCTCGGGGGAGGTATCATTGAAGTGGGCATGCTGGGGCTCCATGAAGGGCATCATCCCAAGGCGATCAGGTCGACCGTCCCGGAGAATATCCATGGATCCTGCCCACCCGTTTGGATCCCACCAGTCCACGTCACCCGGCATGTATATATCCCGCGCGGCAATGATTCTGTAATCATCCCGGACGGTAATATTGGCGAGCCGTGAATAGAGGTCGTGGTTGTCGGCAAAGGTCGCCATGAGGAGGTAGAACTTCCTGTAATTCCCCTCGGGGAGGTCCACCCGGTGGTATGGTTTCCCGGGACGTTCACCGATGGTGATCCAGCGATTTGCATGAAAGTTAAAGGTCAGGCCGGGGATATCCGTGCTGGAAAGGGATGTCGCCCCGTCCAGTTCGCCGCTGAATGGCTGCTGCCAATTGGGCCAGGGGAGGGGACCGCCGTGGGAACTGGGACGAAGGAGTGCCCACTCCTCGCCGGGAACGGTGCTTTCCACCGGAATCGGAATGTGCTCCAATCTGCTGCCCGAGAAAGCGGCCAACTCTGATGTGGCCTGGAATGCCTCCGTAATGCTGAGGATGAAATCCGACTTCTCATTGTTGGGGAAACTGAATGTTGCCTTGTTGTCACCAAGAGAGAACAGGGGGACATACGTTCCAGGTATCTGTACCGTGACATTGGTTTGGGATCTTGCGGGCAACTGAAGTTCGACCGGGATGGCCTGGCCGGCAGCGTGAAGCCATCCTGTTCCATTAACATCTGACTCGGTATTGTTTCGCAGCACAACATTGGCAAGGAGTTGGTTGCCCGAAATGGTCAGATCCTCGGGAGCACCTGCCTCCATTGGAGGAAGGACGGTGAAGTCCACAGGAAGCCAGATGTCCCCGTGGGGAGAAGTGCATTGGACGAAGAAGGTGCGGCGGGAAAAGGTTCCCAACCCAAGACGACCGAAATTCGCGTAGGGTTCGAGAAGGTTGTCCCTGAGGACGACTTCAACCTGGTTCCCCGATATTTTCGAGGACTTCAATACCCCCAGGCGGTCGGAAATACCAACGGGTTCGGTGCCATTGACCTGAACTTTCAACGGTTGACCCTCGGCGACGGAACCGTTGTACGTCACCGTTGCATTGAGGGGTGTATAGCTGATGACAAACTCCGTGGATGTCGCAGCGGGAGCGTCAGCCTCCACAACAACCCGATTCACGCCAGGGGTAACCGTATAGGAGAGGGAGCTACCATTCGCCGTGACACTTGAAACGGATGCCGGTGGGAGGGACCAGCGGAGCCTTCTCGGCAGTTCCTCATCGGAGTTAACCGTGTATGTGACAGTATTCCCCGTCCGTGAGTAGCTTGCCGAGAAACGGGGAAGCTCGATGCTTGCCTCTGGCCAGGAGTCAGGAAAGGCCGGGGAGACCTGAAGGAATCCTTCCGGCTTGTACATATTCAGACCGAAGATGGCCTCGGTAACTGATGAGATGAAAAGACCTGCTGGTGGTGTGAAATAATCGGGTGTGGGCCCTGCCACTTCCGGCCATGCACCCCGAAGAGTTGATCCATTGACGATCCGGGCAATTCCAAGGAGGGGGCGGTAGGCGTTGTTGCGCTGCCCGGCCTTGCTGTATGCCCAGGCAGCCCACGGCTGTTGCTGGCCACCGGCCTGCATCCCCCAGGAGCCCTGCCAGTGATTGGGAAAGCTGTTGGAGACATATACGCGACCGTCTTCCCCCGTCAGATTGTCATGGACGTGGCGCAGGGATGTATATCCATCCAGCTCGTCCACAATGTCCCAAAGGGAGGGATAGAGATAGGCATGATATTGCGCATCGAGGCGAATCTTCCCCATCTCATCGATGTAGTTTCCAAATCGGCCAAGGTCATGGATCCAAAGTGATTCGCGCAGGGCCGCCAGCGACCGGGCGATCATGCCCTCCCATCGAACAGCTGTTTCCTCGTCGCCGACTCCACGGGCGAGCATGACACGGGTCCGCATCATGTTGATCAGTTCAATGCTCGGTGTTGTCGCATCGTGATGAAACTGAATGAAGTCCTCCTGGTTGCCCACCTGAAGGTCCCAGGCAATAAGGTTGTTCCCAAGGGCATCATGCTGCCTGAGTGTTTGATGGATCACCCGCTCCATCGCATCCCCGGTAATCCGGGCAAACTCCTCATCGGCGGTGAAATTCCAGAAATGCCGCACCTGCCAGGCAAAAAACTGGTTTGAACCGCCAAATTCCCGCTTCCGGGTTCCGTCGGTAAAGAACTGGGGCACTGCACCGTTGGGATGAAGGTTCTGGGCGTGGAAGACATTGACCTCCCGTGAACGATCCTCCTGTCCCAGCCACTCGGCGGCGGCAGAGTGCTGGTTGTGCCAGAAGGAAAGCCAGTGGTGAATCGCCTCGTTCCAGCCAAAAGGGGCCAGCCAGTTATACTCAAGATTGTATATCGCCGCACGGAATGCCGCGTCTATATCCGGCTCGGGAGTGCTTACACGGGACTGAAGAAGTTCTCCGTAATAATCATGGACACGCTGGATTTCCGCATCCGGGTTCACCTGCACCAATTCAAGGGCGCGCTCCCTCGTCCGGGCATGGGCAAGGACGATCGACCCGGATCCGGTTGTGAAGATGGAACGCATCGCCTCGCCATCGGGGACATCCATCTTCGCCATGGCTCCTGTTGATCTCAGGGCCACGTATAGCGATTCGCCGCCCGCCCGGTGAAGGGCGATACCGTCCTCGAATTCAAGGTCACGCATGGGCTTTGCGATCGGCTCACGAAGGTCCAGCGATGGTCCCATGACATCCTGGAAACTTTCCCCACCAAGCTCGACGACGATCTGGGAATTGTTTGAGGAAGAAACCCTGTATGCGGCACCACCTTCCCACGGATGGACACCCCGGCCGAACTTCAGGGGGACGAGATCAGCAGACACCGTCACGTCTCCCGCATTAAAAGCCGTATTCACTCCACCGGGAAAATCCTCCACACGAAGCTGGGAGCCCTCATTGGCCCAAACAACCACCGGAGAATTCTGCCACATGACCGTGCCGGAATTGTTGGCTGGATTGACGACGGTGGGTTGGACCCCGAGGCGGAGTTTCCCGAGCCGGTTCTTGCCAATATGCCCAACGGCATCCACGTAACTCACCACTCCGGCGTTGCCGGTCACTTCATCCACCGAGACAATTGTCCTGTCCCATGCTGCCAATCGAAAGTCGAGATGGTGGGTTCTGTCATCGGGTTCGTAGTAACCATGTCCCGGGTCCTGGGCAGGAATGGATGTAAGACATCCCGCAATCAGCAAGCTAAGTCCTGTAATGAGAGGGTTCTTTTGAAATTTCATGGTCGGTACTTTGATCTGCCTTTCCTGTCCGTTTTTGACTGGCCAAAGGAGGGCGACTCCTTTGGCCTCTTCCATGTGGCTGCGGTTTGATGGTGCTTCCCATGGGAAACCCCGGTTCTTTTTGATCACCTCTGATCAATCCGTGTGCTTTGTTGATTCCCTCTCTTGAGGGCTTTCAAGGCTGTTGTGGAAGAAATAATTCGGGAGGACGCTCCAATTTCGATGAGGTAATCTCGTCTGCTTCTGGTGCTGCCAGGAATTGAAATCGCCCATCGAGAGGGGCGATGCTGAGGAGGACAACAAGTGTATATTGTACCCACTAGGCTCAAATCCCTTCTTCCTGAGGTCCTGTTCAAGCTGTTCGGAAGCATGGGGAGGGGGCTCTTTCTTCAAGCCCTTCCGGTCCCTTCCATGTACCTGCAAAAATGGAGTTAAGGTCGGGTGTTGTTGAGGCCATTAGCCGGGCTGCTCCGTTCACATCCTGTCGTCCTTGGGTGTATGCGCCATACAGGGGGCTTGGGTGTCAACTGGATACAAAGTGTTGATTTCACTTTGCTGTCGCCCAACCTTTTCCGGCAGAGATTGGTCCTCGTATTTGGCGGAGCATGCCGCCGGTGCATGGATGGAGAGCGATACAATATCCTTCTTGATCCATGTTCTTTTCCTCTTGCCACGGGGGTGATGTCGAATGAGTATTTTCTTGTCACAAACGCTCATAAGCGAGCTTTTGGTGGCAAGTTGCAGGCGCGAGTCACGCGCGGAGGTGAAGGGTATCGTGCCGAAAGGCCCCCGTATGGATCGGCAATCTTCCCATCGCCAGGTGGCGGGGGAGGGAAGTCGACAGGGGCGATTTCCCGAGTTTTCGCCTCAGGAATTTTCAACTTCACCCGAAATAGAAGGCCATGCCGTCCCCTCTAAGCGCGAACTTTGAAAGCAGCCGGGCACCTTACCGAAACGTATAACCTCGGGAGCCCAACACCAAATCAGCAAGTGGATAAAAACAACTCGTCTTCCCTTCCAAGGAGTTCAAGAATGTCAAAAATCACCCCCTTTACCTTCGGTCGCCGACAGTTCATTGGTGCCAGTACCCTTGCCGGTG
>JAFIGB010000199.1 GCA_020831705.1 Candidatus Sumerlaeia bacterium
CGGCATGGAGAATACCCCGGTCGTGAAGGGCCCGTGTCCAGTGGGCAAGGGCCTCCCACCGATCCTGCTGAAACCCGTTTTCCGCAAACCATTCCCCAAGGCACTTCCATCTGGGGGCGAGGGCCTCGGTGGCAAGAAACCGCGTGGGGAGCCCTTCCGAGATTGTTTCCGAGTAATAGACGGGGCTCGGCACCGTGATCCCCTCCTTGAGGAAGGCACGGGCGATCATCATTTCCCGCCATTCCTTGGAGGGGCGGAGGCGGTCGAGGACCATTTTCCAGAAGCCCCGGGTAAAGCTCCGTTTCATGTACAGACGATGGGTGTTTCCATGGGAACCGGGGAAGTCCATCCCGACGACGGTCCGCAGGCTGGAGACCTTGGCGATGTGGCGGTCGGGAAACTCATGGGGGTACTTGCGCATGCGCTTCCAGTCGAGGGACAAGGGATCCAGGTCGGCGAACCCATCGAGGTAGACACGCAAGCGGTATGGCTTGGCGCGATCCCGGGTATATTCCTCAGGAATTATCGACAAGATCGCTGGCTCCTACCTGCTGACTCGAAGGGACGGGGATTTTTCCTGATGGCTTGGGGCGGGAACCACCTGCCCAGACTCCCCCTTGACGCCCTTCGGTGGCCCTTGCACCGTTTCTCACGATATCTGGGCACGGAGAATTTCGGAAATTCATGGATTTGAACGAAAAAATCACCCAATTGGAAGCACTCCTTGAGGCGGATCCCGATCCGACGGGGCTTTTCATGCTGGGGAAAATGTATATCGATGCCGGGCGTTACTCCGATGCCGCGGACGCCCTTCACCGCGCCCTGGAAATGAAACCCGACTACTCCGCTGCATGGAAACTTGCCGGGGATGCGTGGCGCAAGGCCGGGGACAACGATAAGGCCCGCGAGACATATCGCAAGGGCATTGAAGTCGCCAATGCCCGGGGTGACCTCCAGACTGTTCGGGAAATGACCGCCTTCCTCAACAAACTCGAAGGAGCGTGACATTGGGTATCACACTTCGATCCATCAAGGCCCGGGAAGAGCGCCCCTTTATCTCCTTCGTGGTCCCCTGCTACAATGAGGAGGAATCCCTCCCCGCCCTCCACGAACGGATCAGCAAGGTCGCCCAAAATAGCACCGACACCTATGAAATCATCTTCGCCAACGACGGCAGCACCGATGCAACATTGAAGCTCATCCGCTCCCTTTGCCGGAAGGATCCCCACGTCAAGGGGCTCGACCTTTCCCGGAACTTCGGCCATCAAGTCTGCCTGACCGCCGCCCTCGACCATGCCCGGGGCGACGTAATCCTCATGCTCGACGCCGATCTTCAGGATCCCCCCGAGCTGCTCCCCGAAATGCTCGATAAATGGCGGGAAGGTGCCGATGTCGTTTACGCGGTCCGCAGTCAGCGAAAGGGCGAAAGCATCTTCAAGCTCCTGACGGCGAAGATCTTTTACCGCATCCTGAAGTGGTCGACGAAGATCAATATCCCCGTCGATACCGGAGATTTCCGCCTCATTGACGCCAAGGCGCTTCAGGCGATGCTGTCCCTGCGCGAGCGCAACCGCTTCCTGCGCGGCATGTTCAGTTGGGTGGGGTTTCACCAGGAGCCGGTCTACTACGACCGCGACGAACGGTTCGCCGGAACGACGAAATATCCCCTGCGCAAGATGATCCACCTCGCCATCGATGGAATCACCAGCTTTTCCATCATGCCCCTGCGGGCTGCTGCCCTTTTGGGACTCGTCTCGGCCACCATCGCCTTTATTTACAGCATCATGGTCCTCCACACCGGCATCTACGGTGGCGGCGTTCCCGGGTGGGCCTCCACAACCCTGAGCGTTCTCTTCCTCGGAGGTGTGCAGCTCGTCACCATCGGCATCCTTGGGGAGTACATTGGCCGGGTCTTTGACGAGGTCAAAAACCGCCCCCTCTATTTCGTCCGTGAAGTCATTGACCAGGATCATGAGACAAACCCCGGGGGCGAATCGACCGACACGGCGTCGCGCGATGCCTGACCATGACCTTCACCTTCTCCCCAGGGGGACGGCCACATGCGCCGAAGGTTGGGCAGCGGTGTGGTATCGGTGCGGGTTCACACTTCAAAATGAAGGCGTCAAGCAGCCACATTTGACACTGCTCCATGGTGAGGGCGATTCCCCTCCCGAGGGCATCCCGTCACTGGTGGTGAAGTCCTCCCCAACAGGCACCCCGGAATCGTGGCGTGCCCATTTTTCTCCCCTCCTGGAGGATTATTCCCGGGATGCCGCATCCTTCCTGAATCGCCACATGGAGCGCCGGACCGACACCATCTGGGCGCTGGATTTCGATGTCGCCGCCTTTGCAGAAGGTATCCTCAAGGGATGGCACGAGCAGGCAGATTCACTTGATGGTCACGGCCGTGTCATCCCCGACGCCTCCCTGCTGGCCCGCCACAACCTCCTCGACCGCCCCGTGTTGGACGAGATTTGCCACCAGTTTTCCCGCATCATCAGCGACCTGACTTCCGTAAAGC
>JAFIGB010000202.1 GCA_020831705.1 Candidatus Sumerlaeia bacterium
TACTTCCTTGCTGCCGGAGGTGATTCCCTCGACCAGCAGGCGCAATTCCTCGGGGCTGGTCGCGTAGGAAAGGGCGGTCTCATACTCCACGAGATTCCCCTCGATGAGCTTGTGGAGCGCCTGGTTGAAGCTTTGCATTCCCCAGTGAATTCCATCCTCGATGGAGGGAAGCAGTTCCATGGTCTTACCCTCGTTGAGGAGCTTCCGCACGAGGGGGGTGGCGACGAGAATCTCGCAGGCGGGCACGCGGCCATCGCTTCTCTTTTTCGGAATCAACCGCTGGCTGATGACACCCTGAAGGCCCAGGGAAAGCTCCATGCGAATCTGGGAGTGAAGAAATGCGGGGAAGAAGTTGATGATGCGTTCGACGGTCTGGCAGGCATCGATGGTGTGCAGTGTGGAAAGCACGAGGTGCCCTGTTTCCGCAGCAGCAATGGCGGTCTGAACCGTTTCCAGATCGCGCATTTCACCAATGAGGATGACATCGGGGGCCTGGCGCAAAACGTGGCGAAGGGCATCACCGAAGGTCTTGGTGTCGAACCCGACCTCGCGCTGGCTGACAATCGCCTCCTTGTCCATGTGGAGGAATTCAATGGGGTCCTCCACCGTTACAATGTGGCATTTGCGGTTGGTGTTGATGTGATTGATCATCGCCGCCAGGGTGGTCGACTTGCCCGACCCCGTCGTCCCGGTCACGAGAACCAAGCCACGGCGTTTATCTGACAGCGACTTGACGACGGGGGGAAGCATCAGGTCCTGAAAGCTGAAGTTGGGTGTTCCAATGTGGCGGAAGACCATCGCCACGGATCCCCGCTGGCGAAAGAGGTTCACACGAAAACGCCCCACACCACGGACGGCGATTGCCAGGTCCATCTCGGGAATTTTCTCGAAGCGCTCAATCTGATCCTCGGACATCATGCCGTACGCGATGCCCTGGGTTTCTTCCGGTGTCAGGTTATCGTAATCCAGGCACGACACATGGCCATCAACACGAATGTGTGGGGGAACTCCCGCCTTGAGGAACATGTCGGAGGACTTGCGGTCCACCATCACGCCAAGAAGGTCTTCAAGGGTTGCTGTCAGCATCAGTTGGCTCCAACGGAGTTGTCACATTACGGCCCTGGAGGAATCTCTGCCGGGCCGGAATATTGTCAAAGTTGCCTTCACGCCTGACCGAGCACAAGGAAAGACTGTTGAAATCATCGGGTCGGGAGGGGCGGCCCTGTCGCCGCAGAATATAGTTTTCTATCCAAAATAAGTTAGTGGTACAGGTGCTTGTGAAGCCCCTCGCTGCCGATGGTAACAAGCGTGCTCGGGGTGTCGGTCCAACACCCTGTATTGACATATTTGATGCCCCGCCCATCAACGCCGGTGTTCTCATTGTGGTAATGGGTGTGCCCGCAAAGGATATAGTCGACGTCCTTGGTGCGGGCGTATTCCAGGGCCCTTTCCTCGACCTTCCGGCAAACACTCAACCATCCCTTCGACTTGCGCTTGAGCCAGCGACTGAGGGACTTGCGCTCCCCCTCCCGGCGCTGCACCACATCGTAGATGTTGCTCGCCATCAGCGTAATACGGGGATATTCACTCAGGAAGCTGTCGAACTGATGGCCATGTATGAAGAGGTGTCTTTTTCCGTCGGATTCAAGCACCAATTCCTGATGGACGTTTGCACCGATGATTCGGCGGATCATCTCATGGGCCTGCTCGTCGTGGTTCCCCTCGATCCAATCGACGGTCACCCCCCGGCGCGGATTGGTGAGGCGCCGGATGTCGTCGATCAGCCCGAAATGATGCTTGCGAAGGCGGGTGAAATTCAGGTCGTCAAAAAGATCCCCGAGGATGATGAGGCGCTCAAAGGGGTACCATTCGGCGAGGGCTTTGCGGGCTTCCCTGGCACGGGAGACCTCGCTGCCCAGGTGTATATCCGAAATGATGACCATGTTGGTCTTGAGGGATTTGCGCGTGGTTTTTAGCGCCACCCGGGGAGGAGCTTCGGTGTCGGGAGATGGGGATGGAGGAAGGATCAACGATGTCACCGTGATCGGATGTCCTTACCGGATGGGAACATGGAGGTAACGCATTCCCTGCCGTTGTTGTCGTCGCAATAAGAATGGGGGATGTGATCGAATCGTCAACCCTCAATCGTTCCCGCGGCGCTCGGACACTCTTTTGCCTTGCCAAAGACAAACCGTTCTCACATAAGGGCTTATGAAGGATCTTGATCCTTCATCAAGTTGACAATGGAGTTGAAAGATCGTGCTTCCCATCCATCAAACCACCTGTCATCCCGTTTCCCAGCAGGAATACCCCTCTCTTTTGTGTGGAACCATTGCCCCGCTGTTCACCCCCGAACGTCTGGATGGACGGATTCACTTCGACGGGCTGGAGGCCATGACCGACGCCCTTTGCCGGAAAAGCTCTGTCAGCGCCATTCTCGTCCGTGCCGAGGCCGGTGCCATGTGGTCCTACACCCAGCCGGAAGTCCGTGATGCCTTTCGCTGTGTGATCCAGGTTGCCCGTGGCCGCAAGCATGTCATCGCCGGTACGGCGGGTGACTGGACGGGTGCGGTGGATCATGTTCCCCGCCCGGCCGAATATTTCCGCCAGGCCGCAGACCTGAGCCAGTGGGCCCTCGCCGAAGGGGCGTCCGCTGTTCTCCAACCGGTGCCGTCATTCCTTCCCGGCGGGTATGATTTCTCTCCCCAGGACCGGATCGTTCGTTTCTTCGAGGATATTGCCCGGGCGATCAATGGGCCGATCCTGATTTACAATCAGGAGGGACTTCCCAACGGCTACTGGCTGACTCCCGAGGCGCTCGGTCGCCTTTCGCGGCTGCGGCAATTTGTCGGCGTGATTTACCACACCATCGATACTACCCTCCTTGGCGATGTGGTCCGTGCATGCGACCGGGATTTTTGCGTCATTGCGGGGAATGACTCCATGGCCCTTTCGGCTTTCATGTCGGGGGCGACCTCCTCGGCGGGTGGCTTGGCGACGCTGCTTCCCGAATTGATTGATGCAGCATGGAAGTCGCTGCAGGAGCCGAATCTCCCCTTCGCGTGGCGTGCGCAAAGTGACCTCCTGAAGGTTCGCGAGCTCCTTTCGCCCTACCAGATCAGCGAGGTCGGTTGCGCCCTGATTGCCCGTCAGGGAGTCGCCACCGCGGGGCGCAATCGTGCCGCGCGCCGTGCGCCGCTCAAGTCGGACGTGGATCGCATCAACCGCGAGATCAATTTCCTCCGCGCCGCGTATATGTGAGGGAGTTTTCAGACTGCGAGAGAATGAAAAAGACGGCCATGGTGGGATTCCATGACCGTCTTTTTTGATTGCTTGGGTTGTTGCAGGGTACCGGGATCAGTTCACCCGGGCAGCAACCTGGGCGATCTGGGTGCTTGTCAATTCGCCAAGCTCCAGGCCGGCCTGATCGGTGAAGGTGAAGCCACCTTCCTCGGTGGGATGAACGACGGCGACAATCTTGCTGTCGGCGTCGAGGACCTGTGTGGTGCCATCGCCCTGGCGCAGGAAGGTGCGCTGTTCGAGGACATCGCCGTTGGCGCTGAAGACGGTGAGGGTGGCCTCGTCCTTGTGGGAACCGGGGGCGAGAACGACGGTGGTGCCGTCGGGCTGCTGGTAGGTCTTGGCGACATTGATCTCTTCGCCCTTCCAGTACTCGATGGAATTGAGGATCAGGGCGTCGATCCAGATGGCAAGACCGTAAACGGGGAGGAAGAATCCAAGGATAACCATGATGATGGAGTTGACGAACCCGTTCTGAGTTACTTCCCCGTTCCACTTGTAGATGGCATTGGTAAGGGGGAAACGACCGTAACACCCAACAAGGGCGCCCATGAGAACACCACCGGCAAGAACCAGAGAGGTGAAGCGGACATAACTACCACGGAACAAACGACGAGAAGGAGTTGAGGATGTTGCACTCATTGGTTTTTTTCCTTTCAGAAAAAGGGGTTATGTGAAAATAAGCAAAACTTGGCACCCACTTGTCCCGATTACTGGGAAGATGCCAATTCTTTCTGGAAGATGGATAAAAGTTGTGACGAATGGAAGGAAAAAGTACATCATCAGGGGAAAAAATTGGATCCGGTGCCTCCCGGAGCAGTATTCCCGGGAGCTTCGTTGTCCTGATGATGATGGGCTTGGGAAAAAATGGCACTCCCAAGGGGAGTCGAACCCCTGTTTCCGCCGTGAGAGGGCGGCGTCCTAGGCCACTAGACGATGGGAGCTTAAATGGCTGGGGTGGTAGGACTTGAACCCACAACATCCAGTACCAGAAACTGGCGTGCTACCAGTTGCACCACACCCCAACCGGAACCCCGCAAGCGGGGAAGGAAGAGCGTCCATAGACGGGGCACCCCGGTCAAGGGGAATCGTGGGAATCAATTCCACGGCAAACATGGGCCCCGGAATGCCCGGATAACTGTTGCACCGCCAAGGACAACCTTGCTTTGACTACGAGGCTGATCGCAGGGCTTTTGCCGCTTACTTGCATTTGGCGATTATTCAGTGGGAGCTGGCCAACCGTTCATGGGGATTGTGAATGCCTGAAATCATTGTAAAACTCGGTGAACGAATTGTAAACCGGTACCGGTTTGACAAGGATATCATGAGCATCGGGCGGGCGCGTGACAATGACGTTGTCATCGAGAACCTCTCGGTTTCCCGCAACCATGCCCGAATTAAGCGCGAAGGCGGTGAATACATCCTCACCGACCTCAATTCCGCAAATGGCTCCCTTGTCAATGGCCATCGGGTCACCAAGACAGCCATCCGCAACAACGATGTGCTGACCATTGGAAAGCACAACCTGACCTTCCTTGAGGTCGAGGAAACACACTTTGTGGAGGAGCGCCCCGCTCCTCCCAGTCGACCAAGCGCGCCCATACCCCCCAAAAAACAGACCCGATATCCCTCACGATCGCCGGTCATCACGCCCACTTCCTCATCGTCCTCCTCAGAGGTGGGCCCCACTGAAACGATGGTCGGAGTGCTGACTGTCATGGAGGGTCGCCAGAAGGGACGGGAATACCGCATCACGGAGGACGAGGTGGGCGTTGGTCGCTCCACGCGCAACCCCGTGCGAGTTCATGATTGGCAGGCGTCGAGTGCCCATGCCCTGATCCGACGCGAGGGCGGCGGCTACGTCATCAGCGACCTGGACTCCTGGCATGGCACCATCGTCAACGACCAGAAGGTCAGCGAGGCCAAGCTGCGCAATGGGGACAAGGTTCAGATCGGCGAAACCGTTCTTGCCTTCCGCCTCGTCACACCCGAATCCCTCACGGCACCGACGGAACTTCACCACGTTGCCCTCCCCATCACAGATTTCGAAGCGGAGGAAGTCGTCCTCTCCGGAGGGGATTCCTCCGGATCGCTGGACCTCCATCTCGAGGATGGAATGGATCTGGCCATCGACGAATCCTTCGATCCCCCACAAAAATCGACCTCGAAAGCAGTGCCAACCGAGGCCCGGGTCACCAGCGAAAGCCACGATCTGACCGGCTTCGATGATGACGAATTCGCCCCCTTTACCGAAGAGGAACTCGAAGCACTCGAAGCCGATGAAATGCCCGGCGATGCAGATCAGGAACGGGAAGACCTGCGGTCCTCCTGGGAATTGGTCGAAGACGAGAAGATGATCGAGTTGGATGCTGACAGCGAGAATTTCTCCCTCATTGAAAATGAAGAGGCCCTGCGGCGTGAGGAAGAAGCCGCGCTGGACCTTGAGAACATGGCGTCAATGGGGCGTCGACTGGAAGAAGAAGAAATCAAGGTTGAGGACGCGGAAGAGGAAGGGGAATTGTTCACCGGTGAGGTGCCTGACAAGGATCCCGCCGAGGAAGTTGCCCCGCCACCTGCACCCGCCGCACAATCCGATACACCGGGGGAACAGTCGTCCTCGTCCATCTCCGGTGTATTTGCCCCTCCCCCCGAGCTGACTCCCGAAGTGGAGAAGGAAATTGCTCTTTGGGAGAAGGCATTGAGAAACAAGAGCCGTATCATCCGGAAAAATGCCGCGAGGGAACTCAAGCGGCTGACCGGCAAAGACTACGATTGGAAGTCGGAACCCAGTGGCCACTGAACTGAATGAGAAACTACGCCGTGTTGGAGTCATCTCCGACATTCACGGCAACCTCCACGCCCTGGAGGCAGTACTGCGCGAGTTGGAAAAGGAAAAGGTCGACCGGATCATCTGCTGTGGTGATGTTGTCGGCTACGGTGCCCGCCCCAACGAATGCACCAACAAGATGCGTGATCTCGACATTCCCACCATTGCCGGGAACCACGATCACGCCGCACTGCTCCTTACCGACATCAGCAACTTCAACGAAATCGCCAAAGCAGCGGTTCTCTGGACGAAGAAGGTCCTCAGCGAGGAGAACATCGAATACCTCCGCCGCCTTCCCCTCACCCTTCGCGATACCGCCAACAACGTGTTCTACGTTCACTCCTCGCCGAAGGATCCCGGCGAATGGAACTACATCCTGACCATGGGTGAGGCGCGGACGAACTTTAACTACTTCAACGAGCAAATCTGCTTCATTGGTCACAGCCACCAGCCGTTTATCATCGAAAACGATGAAGGCAATCTGGCATGCCCGACCAAACCCGAGGTTGAAATCCGCGACGGCAGGCGCTACCTCATCAATGTGGGTTCCGTCGGTCAACCGCGCGACCATAACCCCAAGGCATGCTTTGTCATCTGCGACTTCGAGGAAAAGCGTCTTGAGATCCGCCGTTGTGACTACGACCTGTCGGGTGCCCAGGAAGCCATCCTCGATGCCGGCCTTCCACGCGAGTTGGCCGAGCGTCTCGCCCACGGCATGTAAGCCACCTGACGAGATGACCCCACCGGTCGATCCGAAGTGAATCAACCAGCCAAACGAAAACCAATCTTTGGCTTGGGCTGGGCAGTGAATGCCCTGCGCAACGAACAGGTGTCGGTGCTCCTGATTGCCGCCATGATCGGGTTGGCTGCCGGACTGGTCGCCATTGTATTCAAGTTCACCATCGCCGCCTTTCAGATTCTTTTCTGGGGAAGCGATGGTTTGACGGTTTCACTCCTCGAATCCATTCCCTGGTATCTTCGGATTCTACCGCCGGTCCTTGGGGGTCTTCTCCTTGCCCCATTCATGCTCAAGCGCTTCTCCGATGGGCGTGGGTCGGGCATTCCCGATGTCATCGAGTCCATCGCCATCCACGGTGGCAGGATTCCACGGCGGGTTGCGCCGCTGAAGTTATTGGCGGCCTCGATCTGTATTGGCAGCGGCGGCAGTGTTGGTCGTGAAGGCCCGATCGTCCACATTGGCGCCTCGTTTGCCGCTCTTGTAAGTCGATACTTCCGCCCGAGTGTTGGTCATTCGCGGACGTTTGTCGCCTGCGGTGGCGCGGCAGGTATTGCGGCGACCTTCAACACCCCCTTCGGTGCCGCTCTCTTCGCCGTGGAAGTCCTGCTGGCGGATTTTGCCACCGCCAAGATCGCCCCCATCGTTATCGCCTGCATTGTGGCCACCGTGATCACGCGGGAATTCAGTGGCGACTTCCCCCATCTGGATGTCCCCTCGGTGGATGCACTCACTGCGGCACCGCAGATCCTCCCCTACCTGGCACTGGGAATACTCGGTGGTCTGCTTGGATCGGCCTTCCTTCGAATCCTGGGCGCGGGCTATACAATTTCCCAGAAGTGGCCCTTCTCGCCGCTTCTCGTTCCCGTCACCGGTGGATTGATGGTGGGTATTCTCGGTCTCTTTTTCCCCCATGTTCTGGGCATGGGGTACGACACGATCAACAACCTGCTGAGTCAGAATTTCACCATCGGATTCCTCATGTTGTTGCTCCTCGCGAAGATGATCGCCACTTCGATTACGGTGAACATGGGCGGTGCTGGCGGGGTGTTTGTTCCCTGTCTCTTCGTGGGTGCGGTCCTTGGGGCCCTGGTGGCGGCAATTATCGAATCGGTGGAGTTCCTGGCACCGCTCTCCTCGGGGGAATCCTTCCAGCGCACCTGCGTTCTCGTCGGCATGGGGGCCGTGGTGGCCGCCACGGGGCGCTCCCCGATTTCCGCCATTCTGATCATCTTCGAGCTGACCTACCAGCCCGCCATTATCACGCCGCTGATGGCCGGCTGCATTCCCGCCGTTGTCATTACCGCGGCCATGGGGAATGATTCGCTGTATATCGCCCGCCTGAAGCAAAAGGGCGTGGAACTGCCCAAAACCGGGGAGATCAACCTGCTGAAGGGGAAGAAGGTCTCCGAGGTGATGGAGGATCGCATCGAGCGCGTCCCCACGGGGATGCAACTGCGCGATCTGGTGGACAAGTTCCTTCAAACTCCCCACCCCATCATGTGGATGGTTGACGAGGAGGACCGGCTTGTTGGTGTCATCGAGTCACAGAATATCCAAATTGCCATGCTGGAGAAGGAATCCCTGTTCAGCCTTGTCGTGGCGGAGGACGTTGCTGTTCCGATCAAACACCTGGTTCACCCCGGGGATGACCTTTCCATGGTATCGCGCATATTCAACGATGCCGACCAACAGGACATCCTGCCCGTTGTCGATCCCGTCAGCGGAATCATTCAGGGCGACCTGTTGCGCAGCGATGTCATTGGAACCTACAACCGGGAGCTTGCCATCCGTGATTCCATGGGTGTTGCCGTCGATGCCATTGGCGTGGCGCAGCGCCTGCGCAACGTGGACCTCGGCGGGGGATACCGCCTGATCGAGTACCTCGTTCCAAGCCATGTGGAGGGGAGAACCTTCAAGCAAATGGAACTGAGGCGCCGCTTTGGCATCCAGGCCATCCTCGTTCAACGGGGAAGCGAGCGGATCGTTCCCGGTCCGGACACGGAACTCCGCGCCGGAGACGTGGTCCTGTTCGCGGGCCGCGAGGAAAGCCTGGAGGAAAGTCTCGGGGAACTTTGATCCCCCTCCCCATTGTATAGACAGAAAGCAGCATCCGACATGGAGTTGGATTTCGGGAACCGTCCCTACAATTTTCCATCCCGCTGAAAGCCACGAATGCATTCAGCCAGGGCGGCGGGAAGGTTGTGGTGACATTGCCAGCCAAGCTCGTCCTCGAACTTCGTCGGGTCCGCCGCCCAGCACCCTCCCTGGTAGTCGGGCAGTCGTCCCGGATCCGGGGAAAAGGGGGCGATTCCGAAGGACCGATGGAGGAACGCGGACATGGTGGAGCTGCATCGGGCGAGGTGTCTCGGGACTCGAACAACGCGGACCTTGCGGGCGAGCAACTCGGAGAGCAGGGACGCAAGCCCGGGCAACGTCCAGGTGGTCCGGTCGGTGACGTAATACATTTTCCGGGAGGCATCGGGGGAGAAGGCGGCACGAAGAAGCCCATCCACCATGTCGTCAACATGGGTCCACTGGAACGAAGTTTTGGGATTGAAGGATGGAAGGATGCCGGTGCGCTGGATTCCTGCAATTTGCCCGGCAAGCCGCTGCTGGCCGGGGCCGTATATCTTTCCAGCCCGCAGGATCGTCCAGCTTGCCCGGGAGGTGAGGGCATCACGCAGGAGGCGCTCGGCGCCGCGCTTTGTCCTTCCATATTCACTGACGGGGTGATCGGAATCCTCCTCGATGCGGGCGGCTTCCGGTCCGGCCACGGGACCACCCGCGGCCAGGGAACTGAGATAGACAACCCTGCCATGGAATTCGCAGCGATCCAGCCCACGAACGAGCGACTTCATGCCCCGCTGGTTGACGTTGCGGTAGTCGTCCCAACGGGGGGAGTGGGTCACCCCCGCGAGGTGGAACACGACATCGGCGTTCTCCCCGTGGCGGGCGAAAAGGTGGGTCCATGCCATGTCCCCCTCGATGAGGTCGACATTTGATGCCTTCAGGGGGGCAACTTCCGACCCGGGACGAACCAGTGCCTGTACCGAGTGGCCCTCCTCCACCAGCTTTTTGACAAGGCGGATGCCGACGAATCCTGTGGCACCGGTGACAAGGCACTTCATGAAAACAAGACCCCGCGTGAAAGTTTCTCCCTCCGACACAATTGATCGGACCGCGACCAGCCGAACAACGGCAAGGAAATCACGTCAATTAATGTCAAAACTTTCTCCGCGCTGGGGCAGGATCGCCCGGGCCTTGAGATGCGTATTGATCCATTCGGCAAGGTCCTTTCGGGCCTCCTCCTCGCCATGGACGAGATATATCTTCCGAAGGCGGCCACCACTTCGTTCCTCCACCCGGAAGGCATATTCGCGAAGTTCCTCCTTGTCGGCATGGCCGGAGAAGCCATTGAGAACCTTCACCTCGGCCTTCAGTTCGTGGGTTTCCCCGAAAATCCGGACCTCCTTCTGCTTCTCCACCAATCGCCTTCCCAGTGTATGTTCCGCCTGGTAGCCGCAAATGAGAATGCAGTTGTTTGGATTCCCGATGGCATTGCGCAGGTGATGGAGGATCCGTCCCGCCTCGCACATTCCACTGGCGGAAATCACCATGAATGGCCCCTTGCGTTTGTTGAGCTCGATGGACTCCTCCACCGACCGTATATACGTCAATGTGTCGAACCCGAAGACATCGTCGTCGGTCTGGAGAAGCTCGCGGGTCTGGCGGTTGAAACATTCCGGATGCTGGCGGAATACCGCCGTCACGTTCGTCGAAAGCGGTGAATCCACGTAGATGGGAATCCGTGGAATGGCCTCCTCGTTGAACAGGACATTGAGTTGATAGACGATCTGTTGGGTGCGCCCGACGCTGAAGGCAGGCACAATAATCTTACCGCCCCGCTCGGCGACGCGATTGACAAGGTCACGAAGGTCATCCTTCAGGTTGTCGAAAGGGGGCGACTCGCGCGATCCGTAGGTGCTCTCCATGATGAGGGTGTCGACCTCGCTTGGAGTCTCGGGATTGCGCAGAATGACCCGCTTTGAACGGCCGATATCGCCGCTATACACGAGGCGGTGCGGTTCGGCACCGTCTCCTTTGGCAAGATCGACCTGTATCTGGGAGCTTCCCAGGATGTGCCCGGCATCGAGGAACTTGATGGTGAGCTCCTCGTCGACGACCATGGGCCGGTAATACCCCGCCCCCACGAACATGTCGAGGCATTGCTCCGCATCCTCAATGGTATAGAGCGGCTCCAGGGGCGGTTCCTTCCTCCGTGCCCGCTTCTTGTTCACGAACTGTATATCCTTCTCCTGGATGTGGGCGGAATCGAGGAGAAGGAGCCGGACGAGGTCCGCCGTGGCGTGGGTGCAGATAATGTCGCCCTTGAATCCCTGCTTGACGAAATTGGGAACATTCCCGGTGTGATCAATGTGCGCATGGCTGAGGATAAGAGTCGAGACTTCGGAGGGATCGCAGGGGAATTCCTTGTTCCGGGTGAAGTACTCGGCACGTCTCCCCTGGAACAGGCCGCAATCGAGGGCGATCTTTTTACCATGGTGTTCAAGGAGGTGAAGGGAGCCTGTTGTGGTGCTTGCCGCACCCCAGAAAGTCATTTTCATGTTATGGCCTTTCATATCAGCCCCGGTTTTTCCGGGCCTGGATCAACAACGTCATAATGGGGGACCATTGGAGACCGGGGCAAGTTCTGCGTTGCAATCGGGAGGTTTTCAGTGATGGTCAGTGTTGGCAATCGGTGACATTTCCCCCCCAAAGGCAGGTTCCAACTCTGCACGGGGGAAATAAGTACACAGATTGTCGCTTTTTGGATGTTGATTTGGACCGAAAGCGGGCATGGCCTTGACCCGACCCCACCCGGAGCGCGCACCGTCTTCGTTTGGGCACGGTCACTCCGCGCCAAAGCCCCCCTCTCCAAAGGAGAAATGCTTCCATGATTGTTGGCGTTCCCAAAGAAATTAAGGACCACGAATACAGGGTGGCACTGACCCACGCCGGGGCCAAGGAGCTCACCCTCCGGGGACACCGGGTGGTTGTTCAGGCAGGTGCCGGCCTTGGTGCAGGCATCACCGACCAGGAATATATCAGTGCAGGAGCGGAAATCGTCGATACCGCCGAGGAGGTGTGGAATCGCGCCACGCTCATCGTGAAGGTCAAGGAACCGCTCAAGGCGGAATGGAAACACATCCGCCCCGACCACCTTCTCTTCATGTATTTCCACTTTGCCTCCAGCCGCCCGCTCACCGATGCCATGATCGAAAGCGGCGCCACCTGCATCGCCTATGAAACAGTGACCGGCCCCGGTGGACACCCCCTCCTCACACCCATGAGCGAGATCGCCGGCCGTCTCTCCATCCAACAGGGCGCCAAGTATCTGGAAAAGCCCACCGGTGGACGGGGAACCCTGATGGGTGGCGTCCCCGGCGTGAAGAGCGCCCGCGTTCTGGTCATCGGTGGGGGCGTGGTGGGCACCAATGCGGCCAAAATTGCGGCAGGCATGGGCGCACGGGTCACCATGATGGACATCAATCTGGAGAGGCTCCGCTATCTCGACGACGTGATGCCCCGCAATGTTTCCACGCTGTATTGCAACGAGCTCAATGTTGTGGACCAGCTCAAGCGCGTCGATGTTGTTGTCGGCGGTGTCTATATCTCGGGAGCCAAGGCCCCCCACATCATCCGCCGCGAGCACCTTTCCCTGATGCCCCGTGGCGCCGTTCTTGTGGATGTGGCCATTGACCAGGGTGGCTGTTTTGAGACCTCCATCCCCACGACACACAGCAAGCCCGTATACGAGGAGGAGGGTGTCATCCATTACTGCGTGGCGAATATGCCCGGTGCCGTCTCACGGACCGCAACCTTCGCCCTGACCAATGCCACCCAGCCCTGGGTGATCCGCATCGCCGAGCAGGGATGGCCCGATTGCATGACCGACGACCAGAACTTCATCAATGGTATCAACATCGCCAAGGGGAAGGTCACTCTTGCCGGTGTTTCCCAGGCCTTCGACCTTCCACTGACCAGCGTGGAGGAAGTTCTCCGCTAAGCCGACCACAACAACTCCGCTTTCCCAACCCCGCATCCTCCCTCCTTCCGGGAATGATGCGGGGTTCTTCTTGTATAGACATTTACTGATTGGCACCCTGTTAAGGTAATTCCGGTAAAATAGTTTTTCCCCAATCAGCCTGCCGCAATCACTGGGGCTGAATATGTCTTATTTGTGT
>JAFIGB010000406.1 GCA_020831705.1 Candidatus Sumerlaeia bacterium
TTCCAGGAGGGTGTGGATTTTGTGGAGTTCCTCCTCCCAGGCACGAAAGCGGGCAAAGGCGCCATCAAGAACCTGGGCGACGGTGGCGGAATCATCGAGGCCGCCCTCCTGGTCCAGGTAGGACATGGATAGATCGCGACGAATGCGCACCTCGCCGGCCTCCGGGGGGATCCTTCCGGCAAGAATGGCAAGGAGGGTCGATTTCCCCGCCCCATTGGCGCCCATGAGACCGACCCGGTCGCCGTCGTTTATGGTGAAGCTGACGTCGTCGAGAATGACCCGTTCAAGGTAGACCTTGCGCAGGTTGTGGGCGGAGATGACGGGTTGGGGGGCTGCCATGTTGGGGGAGGGACACCTCGGGAGAAATTCGGTGGGTATTCTCCCCTTTGATCGGACGGGATGCAAGGCAAGGAAGTTGGTTGGCCACGGTCTATACACCCTCCGTGGGACCGGGGTGGGCCCCCATGGGGGTGGGGCGGGATTCTGGCATTTGCCTTGCCCACAGGGAGGGAGGGAATGCCTGATGAACTGCTTGAAGGCGTGTCCTTCGGGGCAGGCGAATCCCAATGTAAGCCAAGAAAAATCAGTATGGTAGACAATCAGGAAGAACACCCGTCGGGAGAAACCCATCCTTCGGGCGATGACAAAAAGACCCAATCAGCCAAACCCATGCTGGAGCGGTTTCGGCGAATTTTCCTTGCCGGGTTGCTTGTTACCGTTCCCGTGTTTGTCTGCGTTTATGCCGTTTACCTGATCATGACGATTGCCGACCGCGTCTTCGGCAAGGGGGTCGAGCAGGTCATCGGGATGTATTATTCCGGGATGCCGGAGGACGGGGCGATATCGCTGGTCGTCCGCGGAAGCCTTTCCTTCATTCTCGCGGTTATTGCCATTTCCTTCATTGGGTGGCTTTCGACATTCATTTTGATTCGCAAGTTCATTTCCATCGGGGAAAGCATCGTCAACCGCCACCCGCTGGTGAAGTTCTTCTACAATACGCCCAAGGAAGTCATCAACACCCTGACCATGCCGCGGAAGGGGGCGGCCAAGCGTGTCGTGATGATCGAGTACCCCCGCCGCGGGATGTGGTGCCTTGCCTTTGCCACCGGGGAGGTCACCCGAAAACCCGACGGCACCCATCTGGTTGCCGTCTTCCTCCCCACAACGCCCAACCCCACGTCCGGTTTCCTGTTATATATTCCCGCTAGTGATGTTCTCGACACGAATATTCCCGTGGAGCAGGGCGCCCGCATGATCATCAGCGGCGGGATTCTCGGTCCCGAGTATCTATACACCCAGAAGTTTTCCGGCCTGGAGGCAGCCCCCAAGCTTCCCCCCCTCGAACCCCTCACCATCGAGGAAAGCGCCGAGGTGCAGACCACCACCAGTTCAAGATAACCCAGCCTCGTTCGGAGTCCGCCCCTTATGTCCATCAACCTGTTAATCGTCGACGACCAGGAGGAAATTCTTTCGGGCCTTCAATTGGCCTTCAAGAAGACCGACTACCAGATTCTCACGGCCTCCACCGGCGAACAGGCGGTCAACCTTCTGAACAATGAACCCGTCGACGTGGTCATTTCCGACCTCCAGATGGACGGCCTTGATGGCATGGGTGTTCTCCGCCATGCCCTTTCCCTCAACCCGGCCCCGGCGGTGATGATCCTTACGGCCCATGGAACCATCGAGAATGCGGTCGAGGCCCTCAAGGAGGGCGCCTTCGATTACCTCACCAAGCCGGTGAACGTGAAGGAGCTTCGGCTCCTGGTGGAAAAGGCGGCCCGTCACCAGTCGCTCCTACGTGAAAACGAGGCCCTTCGCCAACAGATAGACAAGCGTTTTGGCATCGAGGGGATGGTGGGGGAGACGGGCGAGATGACCCGCATTTATGACCAGATCCGTCTGATTGCCCCGACAAAGGCGAATGTCCTGATCCTTGGTGAATCAGGGACGGGTAAGGAGGTCCTTGCCAAGGCGATCCATCAGGCCTCGCCCCGTGCGCGGAAACCCTTTGTGGCGGTGCACTGCGCGGCGCTGCCGGAAAACCTTCTCGAATCGGAGCTCTTCGGCCATGAGCGGGGCGCCTTTACCGGGGCGGTGGCCCGTCGCCAGGGACGGTTTGAACTGGCCAACGGCGGGACGATCTTCCTCGATGAAATCGGCGAAATTCCCCTGTCGATGCAGGTGAAACTTCTCCGCGTGCTGGAGGCCCGTGAAATCCAGCGCGTTGGTGGAACCGACAACATCAAGGTGGACGTGCGTATTCTCACCGCGACGAACCGGGAGCTTGCCGAGGAGGTGACCGAGGGGCGCTTTCGCGAGGATCTCTATTACCGTCTCAACGTGGTGGCCGTCACGCTTCCCCCCCTTCGGGCGCGGCGGGGAGACATCCCCCTGCTGGTGCGCCACTTTCTTTCCGAACTGGCGAAGGAAAATGGCCGCGAGGTTCCGGGAATTTCGAAGGAGGCCCTGGAGGTTCTTCAGGCGTATCACTGGCCGGGCAACGTGCGCGAGTTGCGCAATATCATGGAAAATACCTTCGTGTTCCTTCACGGTAACATGATCGAGCCGGACAACCTGCCCGGAACGCTGACACGGCGCCGCTCCGGATCGAAGGTGGGCTCGCCGGTGGAGAGCGCCCCGGCGGGGAATGGCAGCGACGAGTCGATCACGCTCCCCCTTGGCCTCCCTCTGGAGGAGGTTGAAACCGAATACCTGAAGAAGACGCTGGAGGATTGTGATGGCAACCGCACGAAGGCTGCGGAGGTGCTGAAAATTTCCCGCCGCACCCTTCAACGGCGCATCAAGGAGCTTGGTCTGGAGGGGTAACCGCCTGACCGGTGGGATTGCCCCCTCATCGTTGCCCCTTGACCCTTTCCCCACTCGTTCCCTAGCCTCCCGACCCTGCCCGTCAGGGGTTAATTGGGGGGTGTTTCGCCTCCCTATCAGGGTTACATACTCGCAGGAGATCGCTCCATGTCGGGCCACAGTAAATGGCATTCCATCAAACACAAGAAAGCTTTGGTCGACGCCAAGCGCGGCAAGCTTTTCACGAAGGTCATCAAGGAGCTCAGTGTTGCCGCGCGGCTTGGCGGCAGTGACGAAAGCGCCAATCCACGACTTCGCACCGCAATCCAGGCGGCGAAGGACGTCAACATGCCCAAGGACACCATGGAGCGCGCCATCAAGAAGGGCGCCGGTGAACTGGGGGGTGCGGAACCGGAGGACATCACCTACGAGGGTTACGGCCCGGGCGGCGTCGCCGTCATGGTGAAGGTCACCACCGACAACAAGAATCGCTCCGCGGCGGACGTTCGCCACGCCTTCAACAAGCACAACGGCAACCTGGGTACCTCCGGGTGTGTCTCCTACCTTTTCGAACGCGAGGGGCATATCGAGATCGAGGGTGGCGAAGAGGACACGGTCATGGAAGTCGCCCTGGAGGCCGGGGCGGACGACGTGGAAAACCAGGGCGATGGTTACTACCTGGTGAAGTGCGATCCCGACAATGTTCAGGATATCCGCGAAGCCATCGAGGCCAAGGGCGTCAACGTGGTGGGCAGCCGCGCGGAACTCGTTCCCAGCACCCGCGTCAGGCTGGAGGGCAAGGACCTGGAGCAGTGCGAAAAGCTCATTGATCTGCTGGAGGACAACGACGACGTTTCCGAGGTCGCCACGAACCTGGAATATCCGGAAGGAAGCGCCTGACCGGCGCTCCCGACGAACCCTCCCATGGCCCTTTCCACCGTATTGGACAGTTTCCCCAACCAGCGCGTTCTCGTCGTTGGTGATGTCATTCTCGACCATTATATCCGCGGGTCGGTGTCACGGACATCCCCCGAGGCACCGGTTCCCATTCTCGCCGTCGAGGGGGAGGAATACCTCCCCGGTGGCGCGGCGAATGTGGCCATGAATGTTGTCTCGATGGGCGGGCGTGTGGACCTGGTGGGGCTTGCAGCAAAGGACGGCCCTGGGGAGCAATTGCGCGATCTTTTCGCCGCAACGAAGGGACTGAAGGCAACGCTCGTTGCGGAAAAGGGACTCCCCACGATCACCAAGACCCGGTGCATGGCCCAGGGCCAGCAGATGCTGCGTCTGGACCGCGAGGAGGTCCGCCCCCCCCAACAAGGGACCATCGATCGCCTGCGCAGGCAACTTTCTGGGCTTCTGGATCGCGTCACCGGGGTGATCCTTTCCGACTACGGGAAGGGGCTGCTCCAGCCTGACCTCATCGCCTGGATTGTGGACGAGGCACACCGCCGCAACCTGAAGGTCGTCACGGATCCCAAGGGGCGCGACTATACACGCTACCGCGGGGTGGATATGCTGACGCCGAACCAGAAGGAGGCGAGCGACGCCAGCGGCATCAACGTGGTCGACGAGGCCACCTCCGGGGAGGCGGCGCGGATCATCCAGCGCAGCGTCCGCGCAAATGCCCTTGTCATCACCAAGGGGCCGAGCGGGGTGTCCGTCTATCCAAAGGGAAGGCCGTCGCGCCACATTCCCGCCCGTGCCCGCGAAGTCTTCGACGTTACCGGCGCCGGTGACAGCTTTATAGCCGCCATGGGAATGGCCCTCTTCAGCGGGGCGACCTACGCCGAGGCGGCGGAAATCGGCAACATGGCGGGGGGGATTGCCGTCGGTCATGTTGGCGTGGCGAGCGTTTCCCTGGATGCAATTCGCGCCAGGGCGGAGGACCAGCCCGGGAGGCGGAAGATTTGCACGAGCGGCGAACTGGTCCAGGCCTGCCGTTCCCATCGCCACCACGGAAATCGCGTTGTCTTTACAAACGGCTTTTTCGACCTGCTCCACCACGGGCATGTGCGCCTCCTCGAAAAGGCGCGTGCCATGGGGGATTGCCTTATTGTGGCGCTCAACAGCGACAAGTGCACCGCAAGATTGAAAGGGTCCCCCCGCCCGATTCTTCGCATTCGCGAGCGGGTGGAGCTTCTCAGCGCCCTTCCCTTTGTCGACTATATCGTGGTTTTTGATGAGGACACCCCGATGAGTCTCCTGCGGGAGATCCGGCCGGACGTCCTCGTGAAGGGGGGCAAGCCTGGCGATGGCATCGAGACAGCTGTTGGTCATGACATTGTGACCGGTTACGGCGGCGAGGTCCGCATCGTTGCCGTCGAAGGGGAGTCGACGATCAGTGAAATTCTGGCCCGTGCAGCGGGAGGCCGCAGGAAGCCCAAGGGCCAGCCGGGGGATACTTGACGACCTCCGGCCAAGCCCCTCAACGATTGCAACCGATTCGAGCCCAAGGAGAAAGTCCGGCAAGATGCCCATTCATCCCACCGCCATTATAGATCCCACCGCCGTAATAGACGAAAGCTGCGACATTGGTCCCTACTGCCGCATTGAGCAAAATGTAAAGCTCGGTCCCGGGAACAAGGTCATGCAGGGTGCCGTGATTTGCCGCAATACGGTCGCTGGCGAGGGGAATGTATTTCATTACAACAGCCTCGTGGGTGGTGATCCCCAGTTCTTGGGCTTCGATCCCGAGACGCCCAGCGGCACCGTTATCGGTAATGGGAACCACTTCCGCGAATATTCGCAGATTCACCGCGGCCTCAAGGATGGAACCAACACCGTCATTGGGGATGGGAACTTCTTCATGGCGACGTCCCACGTCGCCCATGACTGCGAGATCGGCAACCACAATGTGATGGCAAATTACGCCGGCCTGGCGGGCCATGTGACGATGGGGGACCGCTGCTTTATCAGCACGCTCGTGGGCGTGCACCAGTTCTGCCGCGTGGGTTCATACGCCATGCTGGGGGGCGGTGCGGGAATCAGCAAGGACGTGCCGCCATATTCGCTGATGAAGCATTACGGGCTTGTGATGGGCATCAACATTGTGGGCCTGCGACGGGCGGGGGTTTCCGGCGAGACGCGGCGGGCTCTCCAGTCGGCGTATAGAGATCTATTCAGGAGTTCCCACTCCATGCCGCGGGGCATTGAAATCGTCCGCCAAAAGTGGGAGGGCCGTGAAATGCCCGCCGAGGTTGCCCACCTGCTCGAATTCTGCGGCACCAGGAGCAAGCGGGGCATCTCCCGCGGTCCCCGGGCAGACGAGCTACACACCGAAGATGAAGACAATGGGGAAGCCTGATCCGGGAAGTGGACAACCCCGCCTTTCCGTCGTCACGGTCACATGGAACCACCGCGATGAGTTGGAGCCGTATATCACCGCCCTGGAGGAAACACGGCGCGATCTGGATTTTTCCCTCGAAGTTGTCATCGTCGACAATGATTCCGCCGATGGCACGGCCGATCATATTGAGGAACGCGCCCAATGGATCCGTGTGATTCGTAGCGGAAGAAACGCCGGGTTCGCGGAGGGATGCAACATTGGTCTGCGCGAGGCCACCGGTGATTTCCTCATGCTCCTCAACCCCGATGCACTGGCCACCGCGAAGGCTCTTGGTGGAATGACGAACTTTCTCCAGCGCCATCCCCGTGTTGGTGCCATCGGGTGCCTCCTTACACATACAGACGGCCTTCCCCAGTTCAGTGCCTACGCACCCCCCGGCCCCCTTCCGTATATCGCCAACCAATCGATGATATATCCGGTGATCGAAAAGGCGCGCAAAAAAATGTGGTCGATGGGGTTTTTCCGTGGAACAAAGCCCCGTCGCTGCGGGTGGCTCATGGGTTCCTGCATCATCGTTCCCCGTGCGGTGTGGGAGGAGGTTGGCGGTTTTGATCCCTCCTACTTTATGTACTGCGAGGACACGGACTGGTGTCACCGCATTGCCGCAACAGGACGCGACGTGGTCTTCCATCCGGGATATACAATGCTTCATGCCCAGAAGGGGTCCTCGCGGAGGGCGCCGGAATGGTGCTTTCGTCGTGTCTATCGAAGCAACCTCCATTTCGCAAACATGCACATGGAGGGCGCGGGGAAGGCGTTGTTCCGTGCGACAATGATGGCGGACATGCTCCTCCGCATCCCTGTATATACAGCGCTTTCCCTTGTCATGCCCGGAAGGCGCGAATTTCTGCGGGAACGTGTCCGGTCCGTCCGGAAAATGGTCACCATTGTCTGGTCGGGAAATCCTGATCTATACAATGATCCGCCGCCCGGAAGGGAGGGCACGTGAGCCAACGCCCCCTTGTTGCCATTGATGCGCGAATGATCCGCCACAGCGGAATCGGCGTGGTGCTGCGTCGCATGATGGAAAGTTGGGCGCGGCTGAAAACGCCCATGGGGTTGGTGCTTTGTGGTGATCCGAACCTCCTGAAGGATGATGTGCCGCCGGGTCTTGATGCGGAGGTTGTC
>JAFIGB010000407.1 GCA_020831705.1 Candidatus Sumerlaeia bacterium
CTCCAGCGGCAGATTTCCTCGGGTAACGCCAAGGTGGAAGGGGTACCGGGCGGTGTTCGGGTGGTCCTGCTTTCTGATGAGCTTTTCAACACCGGCACGACGGTCCTGAGCGACACGGGGAAGGTGCTCCTTGCCGCCGCCGAGGACATCCTGAAGGAGGCCTCCTACAAGCGCATCGTTGTGGAGGGGCACACCGACAATCAGCCGATTGTGCGGATGCCCTACCCGGACAACTGGGAGTTGGGCGCCGCACGGGCCTCGGAGGTCGTGCGCTGGCTTGCTTCACGTCCCGGCATCGGAAGCGGGAAAATCGTTGCCCAGTCCCACTCCTCCCATGCTCCCATTGCAACGAACAACACGGCCGAGGGCAGGCGCCAGAATCGCCGCGTTGAAATCCTTATCGAACTGGAAGGCGGGGACTGACTTTTCCCGCCGCCGGGTATCTTGCCCACCGACTCCCTTCCCAACAAGCCCGCCATCACGGTCGTGATCCTCGCCTACAACAGCGGGGAATTCATGGCAGGTTGTCTTGATGCCCTTTCCAGCTCCCGCGGCGTGGAATTGGAGATCATCTGCGTCGACAACGCCTCGACGGATCGAAGCCATGAAATCGCCAGGGAGCACCCCGCCACGACACGGGCGATCCGGTCGGAGGAAAACCTGGGGTTTTCCGGCGGGAACAATCTCGCCCTCCCCCATGTGACCCATCCCCTGATCGTCTTCATCAATCCGGACTGCCGGATCATGCCCGATACGCTTTTCCATCTCGTGGCGCCGCTCCTGAAGGAGGAGACGGTGGGTGCCACTGGTGCGCGGCTTCTTTATCCCAATACGAACCGAATTCAACATGCGGGGGGAATCCTTCACCCCAATGCCATGGGCGAGCATCATGGGACAAACGAGGAGGATGGGGAAAAGTTTCATCATGATCTTGACGTGGATTTCGTGACCGGGGCACTCATTGCCTTCAGGACGAAGGACTTCAGGCGGTTGGGTGGATTTGATCCTGAATATTGGCCGGCGTATTACGAGGAGACGGACCTGTGTTGGCGCTTGCGGCAGGAAGGTCGCAGGATCCGCTATGTGGCCGGGGCGGTGGCCTACCATTGGGAATCACCCGGGCTTGTGAAGATGTCGCGGCGCTTTGTCGCGACAAGTTACCGAAGTAGAATGGTATTCCTGGTCAAGAACTATAAGATGGGCGACTGGTTTACCCGTTTTCTTCCCTTCGAGGCGAAATGGTTCGTGGGGCCGTTCGCCCGGGGATTTCGCATCGCCGTCCTGAGGTCCTACCTTTCTGGCTCCATGTTTGCTCTGAAGTGCCTCCTGCGTTTTTCGCGGCGACCGCGTGGACGCTCCATAACGGACCAAGCCAACTCGTGAAACCCCTCCGTTCCCTCTATCCATATCTTCTCCGATACCGCTGGCATTTTGTCTGGGGTCTGATCTTTGTGTTGGTAACCAACGCCTTGAGCATCCAGATCCCCGTCCTTATCGGCGATATCGTTAATCGTATTGAAAAGGTGGACATCGGCCAGGACGAGTTGGGGTTGATGATCCTCGTCATTGTATGTCTGGCGGGAATAGCCGGTGCCTTCCGCTTTCTCATGCGCCGCGTGCTTATTGATGCCTCCCGTGACATTGAGTACGAATTTCGAAATTCACTTTTCGAGAAACTGGAGCGCCTCGATCCGACCTTTTTCGACGCCAACAACACCGGCGACCTGATGAGCCGCGCCACCAATGACATGGACGGCATTCGCATGCTCCTCGGTCCGGCGATCATGTACTCGGCAAATACGATTTTCGGCCTGCCGCTCTTTGTGGGGGCGATGCTGATGCTCAACTGGCAACTGACGATCGTGGCGCTCCTGCCGCTCATGGCGCTGACCCCGATGGTGCGCCACTTCAGCCGCAAGACCCACAAGTGGTTCCGCGCCCAGCAGGAGTCCTTCGGCGAGCTTACCACCATGGTGCAGGAAAATCTGGCGGGTATCCGTGTGGTGAAGGCCTACCAGCGGGAGGCCTACGAGCGGGAGAAATTCCTCCACCGCAACGACGTCTATATTCACAACTCCCTTTCGCTGGCACGGGTCCAGGGGGTGTTCTTCCCCCTCATCGGCGTTCTGGTCGGCCTTGGCTTTTCCCTGCTGCTCCTCTACGGAGGGTTTCTCATCATCGAGGGGGACATGGATGTCGGCACGCTTGTGTCGTTCCTCATGCTCTTTGGGATGCTGGTCTGGCCGCTCATTGCCGCAGGGTGGGTGATCAACATCATCCAGCGCGGTATTGCATCGCTCGAACGTGTGAACGTCATCCTGGATGCCGAACCCCGGGTGGCCGATGTGTCACAGGACGGGGATTTCAGCAGGCTGGACACGTCGATTTCCATTCGGGGGCTGACCTTTCAATACGAGGGGACCGATGTTCCCCAGCTTCAGGATATAGACATCGAGGTTCCCCAGGGGAAGACCATCGGCATCGTTGGGCCCGTGGCCTCGGGCAAGTCGACCCTGGTGCACCTCCTTTCCCGTCTATACCCGGTTGAGCGGGGACAAATCATCGTTGGTGGCCGTGACATTAACGACTGGCCACTGGCGGAACTGAGACGGCGGATTGCCTTCGTTTTCCAGGAAACCTTTCTCTTCTCCGACACGATCGGCTGGAACATTCGCTTCGGGGTCGGCGACGATGCCCCCCAGGAGGCGGTGGAAACAGCGGCGAAGCAGGCCCAGGTTCATGACAACATCATCGAATTTCCCGGAAAATACGAGACGGTTCTTGGCGAACGGGGCGTGAATCTTTCCGGTGGCCAGAAGCAGCGTGTGGCGCTGGCGCGGGCGATCCTGAAGGACGCCGATGTCCTCGTCCTCGACGATTCCCTTTCCGCCGTGGATACACACACCGAGGAGGCGATCCTTCGTGAACTGAAGGCGATCATGCGCGACCGGACGACCTTCCTCATTTCCCATCGTATATCCACCGTTTCCCTCGCCGACGAGGTCATCGTCCTGGAGGAGGGGCGCATCACCCAGCGTGGCCGCCACGAGGATCTCGTCAACCAGCCCGGTCTTTATCAGGAACTCCATCGCAAGCAGTTGTCGGAGGAGGAAGTGTTGGATTACCCGACACGCTCCCGGGAGGTGGAGACATGAGAAGCGAGGCAATCAAACAGGCCCGGGAGGAGCGGTACCGCCGCGAGGAGAAGGAGTCGCTGGAGCACAAGGGTGATATCGCCCAGATCAAGCGGCTTTGGAAGTACCTTTCCCCCCGCAAGGGAATGATCGCCTGGGCGGTCTTTCTTTCCATTCTCATCGCCCTCCTCGCACCGGTCCCGATGATCCTGGTGCAATACGCCATCGACAACTTCATCATGGAGGGGCTCATTGGTGGGGTGGTGCTGATGGCGGGGCTTCTGCTCCTGACGCGGTTGATTCACTTCGCGATAGAACGCTATACATGGGTGTTGATTGCGGAAATCGGCCAGTACAGCATGCGTGATCTTCGTCTGGACATCTTCAACCACATCCAGCGCCAGTCGCTCCGTTTCTTTGACCGCAACCCGGTGGGAAGGCTGATCACCCGCATCACGAGCGACGTAAATGTCCTCAACGAATTGTTTGCCCAGGGCGTTGTGGGAATCTTTCAGCAGGTGTTTTCGCTGGTTGTCATTGTCGCGGTTCTGTTCTGGTACAACTGGTACCTGGCATTGTGGGCGATGACCATCCTTCCGCTGGTTCTTCTGGCCTCGTGGAATTTCCGGAACAACGTGTTCTATACATACCGCCTGACCCGGGTGCGCCTTTCGCGGATGAATACCTTCTTCCAGGAAAACATCACGGGCATGCGCACGGTGCAGGCGAATACCCGTGAAAAGCCCCAGGCGGAGATTTTTGATCGCCTTAATGACATGCACCGTGATGCCCACATCAAGACGGTGCTGCAGTATGCGATTTTCTTCCCTTTGATCGAGATCGTCTTCGCCGTTGGCGTCGCCATTGTTCTTTGGAAGGGCGGCCTGCAGTACATCGCTGCGGGAGACGAGATGACCGCCATGGGCACGGCAGTGACGGTGGGGCAGCTGGCGCTGTTCGTCCAGGCGCTGGAGCGCTTCTTCCAGCCGGTGAAGGATCTTTCGGAGAAGTACAACGTGGTTCAGGCGGCCTTTGCGGCGAGCGAGCGTCTATTCGTTCTTCTTGATACTCCTGCGGCGATCAACGATCCCGAAACCCCGGTGGAGGTTGGCCCGTTCAGCCGGGAGATTGAATTTCGTGATGTATGGTTCGCCTACAACGAGGGGGAATGGGTGCTCAAGGGGGTGTCCTTCATCGTCAAGCCGGGCGAGACGGTGGCCATCGTGGGGCCGACGGGCAGCGGCAAATCCACGCTGATGTCCCTCCTTTGCCGCTTTTATGATATACAGAAGGGGGCGATCCTTATCGATGGCGTGGATATACGCGAGATGCGGCAGGCGGATCTTCGTGCGAAAATCGCCATTGTTCTCCAGGATGTCTTTCTCTTTTACGGTACCGTGGCGGAAAACGTCCGCATGGGCAGGACGGATATTACCGACGAGAAGATTCGCTCCGTTTGCGAGGAAACCGGATTCGCCCCCTTCGTGGCCCGTCTTCCCAAGGGGTATGAAAGCGGCGTGAAGGAGCGCGGGGCGACGTTGAGCACCGGGCAGAAGCAGCTTCTCAGCTTCGCACGGGCCCTTGCCTACGATCCCGAAATTCTGGTCCTGGACGAGGCCACGGCGAATATAGACACGGAAAGTGAACAGCAACTCCAGCGCGCCGTCGCGAGGCTTTGTGCTGGCAGGACATCCCTGGTCATTGCCCACCGCCTTTCCACCATCCAGCGTGCCCATAAGATCCTTGTGATCCATCGTGGCTACCTCGCGGAGGAGGGAACCCACGGGGAACTCCTGGCCAAAGATGGCCTTTACCGGCGTCTATATAATTTGCAGTACAAGGAGGAGGCGGCGGGGTGATCCCCCCGCCCGGCGCGCTAGTCAGAGGGGGATGATATTTGCCTTTTTACCCGGCTGCATGGCCGGGGT
>JAFIGB010000415.1 GCA_020831705.1 Candidatus Sumerlaeia bacterium
CTGAATTGTCCTAGCTCAAGCTGGTGTACTTCGACGCGACTGGCCGCTAGGTCCACCCCGGTTCCCGATTTCTGGACGACCCCGCCTCCTCCGCCGTCGGGTCCGCCTTTGAGTACGCCCGCCGTACCGCGTGGATTATGGTTGGGGTGACGTATGTTATCCTGCCCGACTTCATCCCCGGCCCCATCGACGACATCATTGTCCTTGGGCTTTGCATCGCGAGCGGTTTTTCCCTCTTCTCCCGGGGGGGATCGCGCCAGATCAATCGCCGCCGCCTAACTTGACTTGCCCACCCCACCCCATGCACCCCTTTTGGAGCCCATGAGCACGAACTTCCCCTACAAACGAGTCCTGATTACCGGCGGCGCCGGATTCATTGGCTCCCACCTTGCCGAACGCCTTCTCTCATTGGGTTGCGAGGTCGAGGCACTTGACGATCTATCCACCGGATCGGTGCACAATGTGGAGCACCTTCTGGACAACCCCGCCTTCGAATTGACGGTCGCTTCGGTCGTGGAGAAACGCGACCTGGCGATCTCGGTGGATCGGGCCGATGCGGTCTGCCATCTGGCCGCTGCCGTGGGTGTGCGCCTGATCGTGGAAAACCCGGTCCGGACCATTGAGACCAACGTGAGCGGGACGGAAAACGTCCTCCAGTTTGCCCGCAAGAAGGGGAAACCGGTCCTTCTGGCGAGCACCAGCGAGGTCTACGGCAAGCTGGCGGTGATTCCCTTCTCCGAGGACGACGATGTGGTGCTGGGTGCCTCGCGCCGTCCCCGGTGGGCGTATGCCTGCTCCAAGCTCCTCGACGAGTTCCTTGCCCTGGCCCACTTCCGGGAAAACAACCTTCCCGTGGTTATTGCCCGCCTTTTCAATACCGTCGGTCCCCGCCAAACGGGCACCTACGGCATGGTCATCCCGCGCTTTGTCAGCCAGGCCCTTGCGGGGGAACCGCTCACGGTTTACGGCGACGGTACGCAGTCCCGGACCTTTTGCCATGTGGCCGATGCCGTGGATGGACTGGTGGGGCTCCTTGCCGCCCCCGACACCCGGGGCCGTGTCTATAATGTTGGCGGCGAGGGGGAAATCACCATGTCCGAGCTCGCCCGCCTCGTCATCGAGGTCACGGGAAGCACCTCGGAAATCGTCCTTGTTCCCTTCGAACAGGCCTACGATGAGGACTTCGAGGACATGCAGCGTCGCGTCCCCTGCCTCAACAAGGTCAACGGCGCCATCGGCTACCAGCCAAAGAAGGACATCCGGACAATCATCGATGATGTCCTCGCCTGGGAACGGACCAGGAAGTGAGCCGGCTCCAGTGCCTCCCCGTATAGACAAAAAAATATGAGTACCCGGCGACTTCCCGACCTGCGCGAGGCGGCCCTGGCGGCGTGCCTTGAGCAGGAATGGTCGGGTGTCCTGTTCCCCGACGAGTGCCTTGATCCCGTTGACGGCCTTGCCGCCCATGGTCCCGGTGCGCCCCCCTTCCTCCCCACCGACTTCCACGGTCTGGTGGCAGCATGGTTGCTGGAGCAGGTGGGCTCCACGGATTGTATAGACACCGTCCGCGAGGTCGGCGGCGGTACCGGAGCCTTTGCCCGCGAATTCCTCAGCCGCCACCCTGCCCGGACCTTCGGGATGGTCGAGACTTCCCGGGAAAAAATCCCCTTCGCCCGCAGGCTCCTCCTTGGCGACGGATCCCCCGGGGGCATCCCCGTCATCAATGCCGACTTCTCCATCACCCACCGCCCGATTCCGGAAAACTACTCCTTTATAGACGGGCGTGATTGTGATCTGGAGATCATCGAGGGCGATGGCTCCCGCATGGGGGGAACCGTGGATCTGATGGTGTGCCTGAACGTCGTGGATCGCGTCCCCGACCCGGCGGCCTTCACGGCTGCCCTGGCCCGCCAGGTCCGCCCCGGGGGCTGGATGCTGCTGGCGGATCCCCTCGACTGGCTCGGCAGCATCACCCCTGAGAAGAATCGTGTCGCCACGTTGGAGGAACTGGTGCCCGTGGACTGGGAAATTGTCGCGCGGCGGGACTTTCTCTTTCCCTTTCGCAGCCATCCCCGGCGGATTGTTCTGTTTCTCACCGAGGCAATGGTCCTCCGAAGGCCCTGATATCCACCAATCAGCGGAAAACATCTGATCTTCACCGAACATTCTGAACCTTTTTCCTTTGCTTGGAGTCCCCGAATCCAGCACCCTTTTCCCCAAGGATCAGGAAGTGGAGGCATCCGATGACAGACCTTGAAAAAAAGCTTCGTGCAATTCGCCGCCGGTTGCTTCTTCGCCGCCTGGTGGACTGGTCGGCCTGGGGCCTTGTGGCCGGTTTGGTCGCCGTGGCGCTGGTGCTGCTTGTCCGCGTCTTTTTTCCCTTCCAGACCGACCTCCTCTTCATGGGGGCCACCATCGTCGTGGCGGCCATGTTGACCGGGGCAATCGGGGCGCTGTTCCGCGGCGCCACGCTGTTCGAGGCGGCCCTTCGTGCTGATGCCCATTTGGGCCTCCATGAGCGCCTTTCCTCGGCATGGCTCCTTTCACAGCAACGCAGGGAAAGGGAACCATCACCGGCGCTTGTGACCGTGATGGAGGATGCCCGCCAGCACGCCCAAGCTATCCACCCCCGCAGGGACTTTCGATGCAACCTGCCCCGCCATTTCCTCCATGGAACGTGGCCGGCTCTGGGGATTGTCGTCCTGCTTTTTGTTCCCTCCCTCCCGCTTTTTCAGTCCGATGACGATCCATCGGGCAGCCGCGAGGAACGGACAACGCGTAATACACTCACGACGGAAGAACGAACCAATATCGCCGAGGAAATCAGGCGCCTGGCCCGTGAAGAGCGGGAACGCCGCCTCGATGCCGGGGACGCCGAGTTGGACCTCAACATGTCGGACCGCCTGGAGCGCCTCGCCCGCGATTTGGAAATGGGCAACACCGACCGCCTCGAAACGATGGCGGAATTGTCCCGCCTCAATGAGGAAGTTCAGGTCAAGCAGCGGGATGCCGACCGCGAACGCCAGCCGTTCCGCCAACTCAGTGGCCTCCAACAGGCCCAGCAAACCCGCGAGCTGCAACGGTCCCTCAAGAACGGCGACTTCCAAAAGGCCGCCGAGCAGTTTGATGAAATCGCCCGGAAGCTTCAGGAAATGGACGAGGAAGACCTTCAGGAGCTTGCCGAGGAATTGGAGCAGCTTGCAAACCAGCTGAAGGAAAACCCGGGCATGGCCGAGGCCCTTCGGGATGCAGCGGAGGCCATTCAGGAAATGATGGAACAGAATCAGCAGCAGGGCCAGTCCGGCGAGGGGCAGGATTCCACCGATCAGGCCGGCCAGCAGGCGGGAACCGATACCCCGGGCAGTGATGGGGAAGCAGGCCAGCAATCAGCGCAGCAAAACCAGGCCATGTCCCAGGCAATGTCGCAGGCCATGGAAAGCCTTAGCCAGGCCCGGGATCGCTCGGAGGGCATGGAGCAGCTTCAGCGTCAAGTCGAGCAACTTGCCCAAATGCAGCAAGGCTTGTCTGAATGCATGGGTGCCTGTGCAGCGGGGGGCGGCGAAGGTGAGGATGGCCAGCAAATGGCGGGATCCATGAGCCAGGGTTCCGGTGGCGAGGGCATGGGAAGCGGCGGACCGGGCCGTGGACAGGGAGGCGCTCCTCCCGAGGATCGCTCGGCGCAGGTCGGATTCCAGGATGTGTTCATTCCCGGTGACCAGCATGAGGGTGAAATCATCGCCGTTTTCGAGGGGGAAGGACTGGTTCCCGCCGGTGAATCGACCCTTGATTACCGGGAGGTGCCGATGGAGGTCCGCCAGCGTGCGGCGCGCTCCATTGAGGACACGCGCATTCCCGCCGGGCACCGCAGTTCCGTGAGGGATTATTTCGAGGCAATCCACTTTAACAACGAGCAGGATTAACCCTCCATTGAAGGCTTGCTGCATGTTTGACAACCCCGATCCCGCCCGCCGCATCTGGTGGGCGGGTTCTGTTGCGGGGTGTATGGTTGCCCTGCTGCTGGGATGTGCCCCTCCCCGCGAGGGGGATCCCATCAGCGGATTGCGGGTCATCGGTGAAGCCGGTCGCCAACCGGGTCAATTTTCCCGCCCCCGCGCCGTCGGCATTACCAGCAATCTGGATCTGGTGGTCATCGACCGAACGGGTCGCATTCAGGTGTTCGATCTTCCCTCGGGGGAATTCACCCGCCAGTGGTGGCTCGATGAATTTGAGAACGGCACCCCCACCGGTCTATCCATCGACCCCACAGACGACACCCTTTGGATCGCCGACACCCATTACCATCGCATCCTTCAATACAACGTGGAGGGGGACCTGCTGTTTTCCTTCGGCGAGGAGGGAATCGACCGCGGCCAGTTCCTTTTCCCAACCGATGTGGGTGTCTCCCCGGACGGGAAAATTCTTTGGGTGACGGATTATGGCCGTCGCAATCGTGTGATGAAGTTTACCCGCGAGGGGGAATATATCATGGAGTTTGGCGAGGAGGAATGGCACAACGCCGACCTCAATCGCCCCCAGTCCATTGTCACCTCGCCGGATGGGTTGGAACTGTTCGTCATCGACGCGGGAAACAGCCGCGTGAATGTCTATAACCACGACGGGGAACTCCTTCGGCGTATTGCCATGGAGGGGGACGAGCCGGGGCGCCTCAAGTACCCGATGGATATTTCCCTCGGGCCGGACGGTCTCCTGTATATCGCTGAATACGAGAACTGCCGCATCAGCCGCTTTTCATTCGACGGGGAATTTCATGGCTCGTGGGGAAAACCGGGGCGGTTTGAGGGATCCCTCTTTGCCCCGTGGGGTGTTGCCATCGGACCAGGAGGCCAGATGGTCATCGCCGACACCAACAATCAGCGTCTTCAGGTAATCGACCGCCCTGACAGACACTTCAGTGTAGTCTCCTCCACAAGTATTGCCATGGCGGAGGAGGAGGAATGATCCTTCGTTTCGCCGATCCTATTTTTCTATCGCTGCTCTTGCTGCTTCCCTTTACCTGGTACCTTGGCGCACGGCTGCGCGCCGTGCCGCCCCTTCGTCGCGGGATCGTCATCGCCATCCGCACGACCCTCCTCATTTTGCTCATCCTTGCCCTGGCGCGCATGGAACTCGCCTTCAGAAGCCGCGACCTGGCGGTCTTCTTCGTCCTCGATCGCAGTGATTCCATCCCCGCCCCCCAGATGGAAACCCAGACTCGCTATCTGCAGGATCTTACCGGCGACGGCGGCCCGCGCGACTATATCGGTGTGATTGCCTTCGGCGGCGACCCGTCCATTGAAACGACACCGGTGAATCGCTACGAGTTCGAGGGGCGCCTGCTTTCAAGGATTGATGGCACCAGGACGGATATCGGTTCGGCCTTGCGTCTAGCCATTGCTGCCTTCCCTGCCGACAAGATGCGCCGGATCGTACTCATGAGCGACGGCAACGAGAACAGCGGATCCGCCCTGGACGTGGCCCGCCACGCAAGAAACAGCGGCATCCCCATCGACACGATTCCCATCGAATATGACATCCGCAACGACGTCCGTATAGACAGGATTACCCTTCCCCAGAACATCGCCGAGGACGCCCCCTTTGACCTTCGCGTTCACATGCACGCCGAGGAGGACACACGGGGGCAGCTTCGTCTTTACCACAACGGGGAACTCGTCCTGCAGGATGAGGTGGATATACGCGGCGGGCGCACTCCCCCGCTGGTGATTCCACGTCGGCTTACTGAGGGGGGCTTTCATACCTTCGAGGCCGTGGTGGACGTGCCCGGCGATGTCCGCCCCCAGAACAATCGCGCCCAGGGCTTTACCTGGGTGGAGGGGGAACCACGGATTCTCATCGTCGAGGGGGGCAACATCAACTCCATCGCGGAGTTGGTAACGGCGCTTCGTGCAGAAAGAATTGCCGTGGATGTGGGGCCGCCCGAAACCCTTCCGCTCAATCTGGAGGAAGTCCAGCGCTACGATGCCATCGTGCTATCAAACGTCAGCGCGGGGATGATGAGCCAGGCCCAGATGCGCATGCTCGAACGTGGTGTCCATGATCTGGGTGTTGGTCTCGTGATGATCGGCGGGGAAAACTCCTTCGGTGCCGGTGGATATACAGACACGCCGGTGGAGATGGCGCTCCCCGTGACGATGGACCTGCGGGAGAAGCGGGTGCTTCCCAATGGCGCCCTGGTACTGATTCTTCACACCTGCGAAATTCCCCAGGGAAATGCGTGGGCGCGGGAAATCTGCCTGGCGGCGCTCAACGTGCTTTCTGCGGATGATTATTTCGGGTTGCTCTATTACGGATCACCGGCGGGGCAGGGCATGGGCAATTGGACATCCTGGGGCGAGCACTGGCTTTGGTCCCCGGCGATCCAGAAGGTGGAGGACAAGCGCCGCATGCGCAGTCTCATCCGCGGTGTCCAGCCTCTCGACATGCCCACCTTTGATCCGACCCTAAGGATGGCTGCCGAGGAACTGGAAAAGACCAACGCCCAGACCAAGCACATCGTCATCATCAGCGATGGCGATCCCGCCCCCCCTTCGATGCAGCTGCTCGGACGTATTCGCGGCGAGGGCATCACGATCTCCACGGTGGTTATCGCGCCCCACACGCCGTATGACGTCCGCTCAATGGAGGAACTGGCCTACCGTGGCGGCGGCAATTTTTATTACCCGCAAATTCCCACCGAGTTGCCCCGCATTTTCACCAAGGAGGCGACGGTCGTCCGCCAGTCACTCATTCGCGAGGAAACCTTCACACCGATTCTGGACATGCCCAGCGACATCCTCCAGGGCATCGGGGGCTTCCCACCCCTGGAGGGGTATGTATTGACATCCATCAAAGACCTGGCAACGCAGGCCCTTGTCACCGAGTGGGACGACCCGCTCATGGCCCATTGGCGCTACGGCCTTGGTAAGTCCATCGCCTTCACTTCCGACGCCAAAACCCGGTGGGCACCGAACTGGGTTTCCTGGGAGGGGTACTCCCAGTTCTGGGCCCAGGCAATCCGCTGGGTCATGCGCGAGGGACAAAGCCCCAACTTCCAGGTCGCAACGGAGATCACCGGGGGAACGGGCACCGTCGCCATCAGTGCCACCGACGATGCCGGGAATTTCAGGAACTTCCTCGATTTCGATGCCGTCGTTATCGGACCGGACTTTGAGGCGCGCCCCCTGGATATACACCAAGTCGGCCCCGGCCGTTATGAGGCCACCTTCCCGGCGAACGAGGTCGGTTCCTACATGGTCTCCATGACGGCTGATGACCGCGAATCCCCCGCCAGCGAGTTCATCACGACGGGTGTTTCCCTTTCCTACTCCCCGGAGTATGAAACAAACAGGTCCAACCGCCCCTTCCTGGAGCGTCTATCCGAATCAAGCGGTGGCCAACTGGTCACTGATCCCGCAAACTACAATCCGTTCGAACGGACCATGCTCCCGGCGCGGCGGCCCCAGCCGGTATGGCCGTGGCTCCTGTTCTTTGCCGCGTTGCTCCTGCCTGTGGATGTTTTCGTGCGCCGTGTCTATATCAATTGGGGCGACGCATGGGGCTGGATTTCCCGAAAACTTGGCTTTGGCCGGGTCAAAGTGGAGGCACCCCTGAGCCGCATGGACCACCTTCGTGCCGCCAAGGAACGTGCCATGGAGGACCGCAAGGGCGACAGCGAAGCAGTTGCAGCGCGGGAAGCCTTCCGCGCCAGGCTGGAGGGACGCGCCGGGGATGATTCCGGAAGCTCCATCCTCGACAAGTCGCCCAACGAGATCACAAAGTCAGTGGAGGGTCCGAAGAAGCCGAAGGACCAGCCCACCTCCGCAACCGACTCCGAGGGGATAAGTTCACTCCTCGAAGCGAAGAAACGCGCCACCAAGAGAAAACGTAACAAATGACCCAATCAGGAGACATTCCAAGAAAGGCCCGCCCATCATGAGCCAGGACTTCCAACAACAAGCCGAGGAATTTCGCAGCGTCTTCACCCGTCTATCCGACGAGGTGCAAAAGGTCATCGTCGGCAACGACGACGTCATCGAGGGGGTTCTTGCCGCGCTGTTTGCGGGGGGGCACGTCCTGCTGGAGGGTGTTCCCGGCCTTGGCAAGACCATGTTGGTCCGTACCCTTGGCGAAGTGCTGGACCTCCCCTTCAACCGCATCCAGTTCACCCCCGACCTGATGCCCGCCGACATCGTGGGGACGAATGTGGTCCAGGAGGATCCCGATACCGGGCGACGTGGCCTCCAGTTCGAGGAGGGGCCGATCTTTACAAGCCTCGTCCTTGCCGATGAAATCAACCGCGCAACGCCAAAGACCCAGTCGGCAATGCTGGAGTGCATGCAGGAAAAACAGGTCACCGTGTCGGGCAAGCGCTATACAATGGACGCCCCCTTCTTCGTCATGGCGACGCAGAACCCACTGGAAATGGAGGGAACATACCCCCTCCCTGAAGCCCAGTTGGACCGCTTTCTTTTCAAGCTGATGGTTCCCTTCCCGGGACGAAAGGAACTTGCCACGATCCTCGATCGCACCACGCGGCGCACCTTTCCGACGGTGGACAAGGTAATCGACCGGGATCAGGTGTTGCGGTGGATGGACTTTATTCGTGGTGTCGAGGTGGCGGAACACGTCCAGGATTACGCCGTCCGCCTCGTGCTGGCGACCCATCCTGAAAGCGAGTTTGCCACCGACCAGGTCCGCAAGTACGTCCGGTACGGCAGTTCCCCCCGTGGTGCCCAGGGCTTGATCCTTGGCGGGAAAATCAAGGCGCTGCGGGCGGGGCGTGCCAACCTGGCCTTCGCGGATATTGCCGCCATGGCCCTTCCTGTACTTCGCCACCGCATCATGCTGAACTTCGAGGCGGAAGCGGAGGGGCTTGCCGGTGACACCATTCTTCGTGATTTGCTGGACAAGGTTCCCCGTGACACCGCCGACTTCGTTGCTGCTCAATCCTGACCGCCGCCGCTCGTTTTCCGGCGCCAGGCTGATACCTGATTTAATTGTGGGGCGGGTCTATACATCGTGGAAATTTGGGGATTCATCCAGGATATTGTTGTCCTGCTTGGGGCGGCTCTTGTGCTGGGGGCCATCTTCGAGCGTCTTGGTCAAAGTGCCATCCTCGGGTACCTACTTGCCGGAGCACTCCTGAGCACCGGTGCCCTTGGTATCCTTCAGGATGAGGCTGGCCTGCGTACTCTTTCCGAGCTTGGTGTTGCGCTGCTGCTCTTTACCATCGGGCTGGAGTTCTCCGTCCGGCGCCTTTTTTCCATGGGTTTTTCCGCTGTCTTTGCAGGAACGGGGCAGACGGCCTTCACGGTTTTTCTCTTCACCATCGCCGCGCTTGGTTTCGGTTTTTCCCTTCCCACCGCGCTGGCCCTTGGAATTCTCGCAGGACCAAGCTCCACCGCATGTGTGTTGCGTCTATTGCGCGAGCGTTCCGAAATGGACAGCCCCCACGGGCGTGGTGCCGTTGGTGTCCTTCTCTTTCAGGATTTGGCCCTTGTTCCCCTGGTGATCGTCATGAGCGCCCTCGGTGGTGGAGGTGGTGAGGAATCGGCGGGAATTTTTCAACAGACACTCGTTGCCGTGGGCCTGTTGTTGCTCCTTTGCGGCCTGTTTTATCTCGCCAGCATCTTCCTTGTTCCCAAGGCATTCGATTCCGCGGCGATGCTGAAAAACCGTGAGATTCTGATCCTCCTCGCGATCAGCACCGCACTTGGCGCGATGTGGCTCGCCAATCGATTCGACACATCCCCCGCCCTTGGAGCCTTCATCGCCGGGATGCTCCTTGCCGAATCACCATTCGCGGCGCAAATGCGGTCGGATATTTCCACCCTGAGGACACTTTTCGTCACCATCTTCTTCGCCTCCGTGGGAATGATGGCCGACCTCACGTGGATCTTTACCCACCTTGGCGGCGTGCTGCTCCTCCTTGCACTGATCATCATCGGGAAGGCGTTTGCCGTGTGGGTGATCCTTCGTATTCTGAAGTATACACACCGTGCCGCCCTTGCCGCGGGTATATGCGTTTCCCAGATTGGCGAATTTTCCTTCGTGCTTGCCGAAATTGGCCGTGCGGGAGGTGTCATCGACGAGGATTCCTACCGCATCGTCGTGTCCGCCGCCCTGGGGTCGCTCTTTGCAACGCCGTTCCTGGTGGCCGGGGCGCTATACATTGGCTCCGCAGGTCAATGGCTGATGGAACGCCTGGGACTTGCACGCCCGGAAGCGTTGGTGTCCTCCGTCAAAATTCCAAAACTCAATGAGCACGTGGTGCTGGTGGGGCACGGTCCCGCCGGCAGGGGCGTCAGCGACGTCCTCGCAAGGAGGAAGATTCCGTTTGTGATTCTCGACCTCAACCCGGCATCGGTGCGGTTGGCCCGTACGGAGGGATATCTTGCCGAACTGGGCGATGCAACGCAGGAGGACATTCTGGAGCATCTGCAAATCGGCACCGCGCGGGCCATCGTCATCACCATTCCCGACCACCATGCGATCATTTCCATCATCGAGTTGGTCCACTCCATTGCGCCTGAAACGGCGATCATCGTCCGGGCGCGCCATCACATGCACGTGGCGGATTATGAAAGGGCGGGGGCGCATTTCGTCGTCGACGAGGAAATCAATGTCGGTCATTTCCTCGGTAATCGCGTGGCGAAGGTCCTCACGGGGGCGGTTTCCGACTAGAGGGGTGGTTTCATCCTTGCAATGGGACCGCAGGTGCTGGGAGAACACCGCCGTTCTACCTGAGGAGGTAACGCGTGTTTGACAATATCACAACATTTCCGCTGGAAACGCCGGCACTTAGACCGCTGGAGATCGTCCCCGTCCAATCGGAAGGGCGCCAACTGATCATGGTTCGCGACCCGATGGGTCTCATCGAAGGTGCCGCACTCCTGATGCCCGATCCCATCCTGATGGTCTTCCTCCAAATGGCAGACGGAAAAACCCAACTGGGGGACATGGCGCAAAAGTTGACGGAAGCAACCGGCCAGATCATTCCCGTGGGAATGTTTGAGCGCCTTGTCAAGGAACTCGACAACGCCCTCATGCTGCAATCGGACCGCTTTGCCGAGGCCCTGCGCGAACGGTACCGGGAATTCATGGAATCCCCAACGCGCCCCTACCGTGTCTTCCAGGCCGAGGGGAATGATCGTCTCAAGATGATGAAGGAACTGGGCGATGAATTCCGCCGCCACGAAATGAGCCCCTACTCGCCCCCCAAGGAAATGGAACTTCCCGAGGGCGGTGTCACGGCGGTCCTTTCGCCCCATATAGATTACAATCGCGGCGGCGAGACATACGCATGGTCCTACAAGGCGCTCAAGGAGTACGGCACCGGCGCGAAGACGTATATCGTCCTCGGCACCACCCACCGCCCCTCCTCCCACCGCTTCGTGGCCACGAAGAAGGATTACGACACCCCGTTCGGCGTCATCAAGACCGACACGGCTCTCCTGGATGAGCTGGAAAAGGAATTCGGCGGCGATCTTTACGGCGACGAATACCTCCACGCCGACGAACACACCGTGGAGCTTCAGGCTGTATATCTCAAGAAGACCTTCGGCGACTCGGATATCCGCATGATACCCATCCTGGTGGATTCCTTCTCCGACCTCATCATGGCCGGTGTCTCCCCGACGGAGGATCCCGAGGTGGGGGCCTTCATCAAGGCGCTTCGCACGATCCTCGAGCGCCACGGGGATGATGTCGCCCTCATTGGCGGCGTGGATTTCTCCCACTGCGGGCCGGAGTTTGGCCACGAGCAGCCCAACGAGGACGACCGCGTGAAGGAAATCGAAAACGAGGACCGTGCCGTCCTGAAGCATGTCGAGGCCCTCGATCCCGAGGCCTACTTCGCCGCCTACCATGAGGACCAGAACGCCCGGAACCATTGCAGCATGGGCGCCGTCTATACAGTCATGGAAACAATGAAGGGCCGTGCGGAGGCGAAGCTCCTCAATTACCAGCAGGCCAATTCCGCCGAGAAAAGCAACCTGGTCAGCTTCGCAAGCGTCGCCTTCACCAAGCCGGGCATGGAGCCCGGGAAAAAGGCAAAGATCATCCTCCTCTGACGATCGCTCCGGGGGGGGGGCGGGCCAAGCACCCCCC